>NZ_JBBMXH010000049.1:0-31590 GCF_037996725.1 Xenorhabdus entomophaga | reverse complement strand
TAAATTGTTGCTGTTTATGCGCATCGAATTTATGCGGCACTCCCTTGGGTTTTTTGTAGCTGAAACCTTGACGGTGAAGCCATTTCGTCATGCCGGCCACGCTGAAAGAAATCTGCCAACGTGCTCGGACATAGGCCACAATTTGGGCGGTAGTATGCATCAAATTTGCCGTCAAATAATCAATCAGAGCGGCGGTTTGTTCGGCAGAGAGATGGCTTTCAGAGCCGCCATTTTCCGGAGTGAGCTTTTCCTGTGCAATGAAATCTTTTAGGTGACGGCTTACCGTACTCTCATGAATACGTAAGGCCTGTGCAATCATCTGAGCTGTCCAGCCCTCTGACGCCAAAAGAACGGCCTTGATGCGATCACAGACTCGACTGTCTCGAGTGGTATCATGCATCAATTCAAGGGCGCGTTTTTGTTCTGGTGTCAGATGAATTTTCATGGTTGTAAGCATGATCGGATTGGGATAAGAAATCAAGCATCTTCAATGACGATTGGTATAAAAGGTTAATTGGTCTTTTTTTATGGGATTTGTCTTATTGTATTTAATTTTGACTTTGTAATTTAGATTCTTGTTATTAATGCTTGTTGTATTGAATATGAATAATTTTCATTTTGTTTGGTAAATTAGGCTGCTTAAGGATACTTATCATTGTTTATAAATAAATTGTTATTGATGTTTTTAATGAATTATTTTTTCTTTTAGTGATGTTCTTTATCGGTGTTTTTTATTAAAAACAAATAGTTGAATTGGATGCTTTTATTTGATTGTTCTTCTTTTAGAGGCAAACTATCACTTTTAAATTAACTATTTAAAAATTGATTCCTGGCGTAATTATTTTTGTTGTTGTAAGTGGTTTTTATTAATTGACACAAATAAACGAATTGTGAGAATTTAATATTCTCCTTGGTGTCGATTGCTAACTAATTTAATTTAGAACAGGTGCTGTATGAATAAATATGCCTCTGCTGTATGTGAGGAACTTTCCTCTATTCTTTTTATGGAAGAAAATAACATTAAAGAAAATTCTTCATTGATTAATGAACTGGGAGCTGACTCTTTAGATGTTATCGATTTGTCATTTAATTTAGGTAAAAAATTTAAAATAACGATGCCGACAAAAAGCGTTTTTGCTCATGCCCAGGAAATTCTCTCTGAAAGTGTGTTGTCAAGCCTATTGAATGGGGATGACCTCACACCAGAAGGTAAGGGGTTACTCATTAATAGCTGTTATAGCTATACAGAAGAGCAGTTGGAAACGATTAATACACTGGGTGATGTATTTGGTGAAACCAATGTACACAACTGGGCTTCGTTATGTCAGGCCGTGTGTGAGTCTAATGGAAGAACCGCCGATGAGCTCATTATTGGCGAAATAGAAAAATATTGTTCAGGTATTCAGATTAAATCTTAAAATTCACTCTGAGTGTATAAAACAATAACGTTTTATTTTTGAACGTAAATAGAAAAAGTTCGGCTTTAATAGCAAGTTATTAAGGTGGAAATAACTATGGCTGGTGTATCTACAGATAAAATTGTTGTAACCGGTTATGGTTTGATTGTTCGTAATCATGATTGCCCAAGTGATTTATTTAATTCATTGGCAGAAGGGAAATCACTTATCTGTGAAGATGAGTTATTAAAGGAATATGGAATAACAAACATTCCCAGTGCCAAGTTATCGTCGGAAGATATAGATAGGTTACGTAGTCAATTCAATTTTGCAGGACAATTATCCGATAATCGTGTTTTTTTGATGGCCTATAGTGCAGCATCAAATTGTCTGCGCATGGCAGGATTAACAGATGAAGTACTGAATCAGGCTAACTGTGAATTATTCTTTGCTAATAATAAGATGTTTCTTGACAGTAAATCCTTGTCTCATTACGTCAATGAAGAAAACTTCCGGTCATCAAAATATATTGATATTGAACATGTTGGGGCATTAGTGCCCCCTTATGAAATTGGTGAGGAGCTGGCGAAGCGTTTGCATGTTCCGGCTTTGCCAAAGATTTACAGTGATGCCTGTATCGCAGGTATGAGTGCGCTTTATTCTGCATATCAGAATCTCAAAAGTGGCAAGCTTGATATCGCATTGGTGGGTGCCTCGGAAGAGGCTACCCATCCGATCATGCAGGTATTGTTTAAAAAGGTCAGGGCACTTTATGACGGTAATTTCACGGAATTACACCAATCTTCACGGGCTTTTGATAAAGACAGGTCAGGCTGTGTTCTGGCCGATGCGTCTGCATTTTTAGTTGTAGAGCGCTATTCTCATGCTGTTGCCAGAAAAGTGCCAGTATTGGGAGAAATTGCAGGAATATCCCGCCTGTCTGAGGGATATAAAATGACCTCCACTGACTTATCTGGTCAATATTATCTCGACTGTATGTCTGCGGCGTTGCAAGAGGCGGGATTATTACCGGAAGAGATAGACCATATTAATTCACACGGCACGTCTACGGTGAATAATGACCTCGCGGAAAGCAAAGCGATTCATGCGCTTTTCTCCCATAATCCTCCGGTCATATCCACCAAATCTGCGACAGGTCATTCACTCTCTGTGAGTGGGTTATTGGAAGCCATACTTTCCATTGAGACACTGAAAAATGGACTCATTCTTCCCAGTTTGAATTTTTCTGATTCAGGAAAAATGGATGGCGTGATTAATGTCAACAATTCAGCAAAAGCTATGTCCGTCAATTACATCATGAGTAATTCCTTTGGTTTTGGCGGGGAAAATAGCAGTTTGATCCTGAAACGGGCCGGGGGATAAATCATGGGTATTTATATTACCAGTGGAACAAGTTTGCTTCCTGATGGCCTGAGTATGGATGACATTATTCATGGCAGAGTACAAGACGTTCAGTTGCCGGCCAGCCCCTCACATCTGCCCAATATCTTAGGCGAACGGTGCATTGATGAAACCGCTTTTTCCATGCCACGTATGGATAAGATTGTCCGGCGGGTCGCGAATGCGCAAAGCAGATGGGTGCTTTATACGGGAATTAAAACTTGGGAAAGCAGTATTGGCGACAGGTTTTCTCCTGAGCAACGCGGATTATTCATCGGATTGGGAACCAGTGATGCCGACGACAGTTCAACTCCCATCGCTTTTGATGCAAAAGATGATGAGGATTATGTTGCAAGGGCATTAATTGAAACACCCCCGTTGATGGGATTGACTCTGTTAAATACTTCAACGGCCAGTCATCTATCTCAGCATCTTGATATTACTGGAGATAATGGATTTTTTTCTCCTCATGTCGATGCCGGGGGAAATGCCCTTTTGGAAGGTTATTACAGTATCAAAGAAAAACGCAGCCAGTTTGTGCTGTGTGGAGGAGGTAGCCAGAAGATCTCCACATGGTATTACCTTGCGTATGAACACCTCATTAAAGGTGTTTCATGGATACCCGCTGAAGCAGCTTCATTTATTACGTTGCACGAAGATAGCCATCATGCGGACAGTGAAGTTTCTCAGGTGTTTCGCACTCTCCTTCACCATCGTGATCACGTTGGGCGTCTTCTGGCTTGGATGTCGGAAGAAAATCGCCTGCCTGCCCAAATAATCCATGTCGGGAAAATCACAGATGAGTTTACGGCGCGGGTTTATGACACGTTCCCGTCTGCGGCGCAATTTAACCTTGATAACGCATTAGGATACTGCGGAGCAGCGGCTCCCTTTGTAGCGATTAATCTGGCGATTGAGATACATAAAAAAGGCACGGCTATCGATAACGTTAATCGACATGCCCGCAGCCAGTACTCTTCTGGTTTGGCATGGATACTGGTTCATGGGCTGGAAAATCAATGTACTGCCATTTTACTTCGTATGGGGATGCTTAACGGGGGAGAACAGTGATGATTTCTGAACATCGTGTGGTGGTAACAGGTATGGGGATCGTCAGTGCCTTCGGGACTGATATTGAGGCTTTCTGGAAAAGACTGTGTGATGGAGAGTCAGCCATCAAGCCGTTAATGTTTGCAGATAATGGAACGTTGCCAATCAAATATGCGGCCCAAATTGATTTTGATGTATTGCTTGCCCGGAACTCCGGCGACTTGCCGGAGGCAGGCATCACAGACAAACGTGGTGTGATGGGAATGATTGCCGCAGCGAAGGCATTGGAAGATGCAGAGTTGGACCCACGATTGTTGGCAGAGGAACGCATAGGGGTTTATGGATGCAGCGGAATTTCTGATATCACTGAAAATGACAGGCATCTGGGGCGTCATCATGATGGATCGGTCATGCAGGCTATGTTTCAGCAACGTAATAAGCTGAGTCCCTATTCCGGCATAAGATGCAGTAATGATGGCATGGTGATGGCAATTGCCCGTCGGTTTGGGTTAACCGGTCCTGTTGCCAATCTGAATGCGGCGTGTGCTGGCGCCACTCATGCCATTGGGTTGGCATGTCAGGCCATCAAAAGGCAGGAGGCTTCTATCATGCTGGCGGGTGGGGCAGATTCCGTTATTAGCCTGCGTACATTAGTCGGATTGAATTTATTGGGGGCAACGGCCGTAACAGAAAAATGGGGAAGCAAACTTTGCCGCCCCTTTGATAAACATCGCAGTGGGCTGGTTGCGGGTGAAGGCGGGGCGTTTTTGGTGCTTGAGAGTGAAGAAAGCGCACTGCGCAGGGGAGCCAGAATTTATGCTGAGATTAAAGGTTATGGTGCTTCCCTTGATGCCTATAAGCTGACTGCACCCCATCCCGATGGTATCGGCGCGGAAAGCGCTATCAGGCAGGCTATCAGCGATAGTGGATTGCCGCTGCACCAGATTGATTATATCAATGCCCATGGCACATCCACTCCCCTCAATGATGAACTGGAAACGTCAGTCATCAAACGTATTTTTGGCACTCAACCGCCATTAGTATCATCAATCAAATCCATGCTGGGGCATTGGATAGCGGCTGCGGGGGCGATAGAAGCCGTTGCAACGGTTTTGACTGTTAAAAAACATTTCATTCCCCCCACCATCAACCTTGAAGTCCCTGATCCTCTCTGTGATTTGGATTACGTGCCACAACAAGGGCGGCCTGCGCCTGTGCGCAATGCGATAACAAATTCGTTCGGGTTTGGTGGCATTAATTCGTGCCTGGTCATCGGGGAATATGATGGAAAGTAAAAAAATCAGACTCATTGGTTATCACCTGAACTGTGATCACCCACAATTTAATCGTTCGGGTTCTGACAAGGATGACAGCACTTTGATTAAAAACAGCAAACTCAGGCGTTTTTATTCCCGCGGAACGGAGAAGTGCCTGATTGCAACCAGAAAGCTATTACTGTCAGCGGGGCTGGACATTGACGATCCCGCTATAAAATTCGGATTGTACGCCACCCAGTATGGCTACCTTCATCCCATGCCTTGTGAACTGCTGCCGGAATGGGAACCCGATGAGATAAGAAGTGAAAATGATATTTATCAGGCTATGTGGACATCAGAGCGGGTCAACCCTTTCTTAATTACCCTGTCGCTCAGTAATAACCTGCTGGGCGTGCTTTCTCAGGAACTGGGCCTTCAGGGGGATTGTGCCTCGTTTCTTCGTGGAAATACGGGATTGCTCTCTGCGTTTAAAGAAGCGGAGCTATTACTGAATAACGGAGTCATTGATTATGCGTTAGTGGTGGCTTCCGGTATGGGGAAAGTCCTGCAATCTGATGATCCTGAAACGTTTGTTGAGTTTGGCGTTACCTTCATTTTCACCCGTTCAGCACAGGAAGATTACCCGATTATCGATATCGCCTCTCTGAGCCGCATGTATCATGAAGGAAATTACTCCGCCGAAACCCTGAATTTTATCAAAGACATAGCTGAAGTTATGTCCTCAACAGAATTGATTGAAAATTTTAATTAACAATAGGGTTCACTATGGAAAGTTATGCTGCATTTTGTAAGCCTCTGCTTACCCGTGCTTTGGCTTCTATTGGTTTAAACAAGACTTACCATCGGGCTTCTGGCAATTTTCTCTATTACAAAGATGAGGATGGACAGGAAATTGAGGTATTGGATCTTCTGGGAGGATATGGTGCGACATTACTCGGACACAATCCCCCTGTCATCAGAGAAAAAATCAAAAGCTATCTTGATGAAGAAATACCGGTTCATAACCAATTTTCTATCAGAAAGCCCGCCGCGTTATTGGCAGAAAGACTGAATGTGTTGTTGAAAGAAGAAACTGCAACCCGTGGCGATTTTGTATTCTGCTTTGCCAGTACGGGAGCAGAATCAATGGAAGTTGCATTGAAAAGTGCCGAATTTACACGTAATGCACAACTGCTCGCGCTAGAGCAGGAAGTGGCTCAGGCTGCCGACATACTGGAAAACGGGGCTGAGATAGCCCTGACACAAGAGCAGAAACAGCAATTGCGGCTAGAAGAAAATCCTACGGCTCAAGAGATTAAGCGGGCTTTGTCTGCATTCAATCAGGCCCAATTAGATTCAAAGCCGGCCTTTCTCGCTCTTGAACATGCTTTTCATGGAAAGATGATGGTGACAGCGAACTGTACACATGGTGGCATGTATCGCGATTATTTGAAGCGGCTGAAAATTAACACGCATTTCCTCTCCTCTGCCCGATTGGCAGAATTTGTCGAAATGGGGGAAAAAACCAATGACATTTTAAATGGTTGGGTATGGTTGCCGCAGGCAGTGAACGGTCAAATAGTTTTGGGCAAAAAGAGAGTCAGAACCGTTGCGGCATTGCTGGTAGAACCTGTTCAGGGAGAAGGTGGTGTTTATCCCCTCAGTGCAGAACAAGTTGCTGGTATCAACCGGTTAAAACACATCCTTGGATGCCCGGTTATTGCGGATGAAGTCCAGGCGGGATCAGGGCGGTGTGGGTTCTTGGTCGCTTCAAGTGATGTGGGCATTGATGCTGATTATTATGTGCTCTCCAAAGCATTGGGGGGCGGTTATGCCAAAATTGGGGTGGTTGCTATCCGTCAGGAAAGTTTTACTCCCGGATTCGATTTAATCCAAAGTTCAACGTTTGGCGAAGATGATTTCTCCTGCCGGGTTGCGCTTGATTATATCAACCTGCTGCATGCTGATCAGCGTAAGTTGCTGACACAAGTCACCCAACTGGGAAATGAATTCAAAACGCGGCTGGAAGATTTAAAAGCACAATACCCTGATGTTATTCGGGAAGTTCGCGGAAAAGGATTGATTTGGGGAATCGAGTTTTATGATGTGATTAATTCAGATTCCTACATTTTGCAAAATATCTCAGTACAAAACGGATTGGGTTATGTGATCAGCGGGCATTTACTGTGTGGCAGCCAGATTCGGGTGGCACCTTCCGGTAGTGCAGCTAACGTAATCCGTGTAGAACCTTCTGTATTTTTGGATCTTCCACAGGTTATCCGTTTTATTGAAGCACTTTCCCGCGTTTGTCTGGCTATTCATCATGCCAACGCTGGTTTTATTGTCGCGCCTCTGCTTGGGAAGCCGCTTCCGTCCATTATTGCGGATTATCGCCGCAGAAATGAGGCTAAAGAAGATGACAGTGAAGCAGATTATAAGGCCGCTTTTGTGAATCATTTGATTTCGGCGGATTGGCTGAAAGAAGTTGATCCTTCTTTTGTTCTGTTCAGCGACGAAGAAATGGCGTTATTTGTTGAAAATACAAGCTTTAATCTTGCAACCAAACCGTTTAAACCCGCCCGTATCCGCTCTGCTAATGGTCAATCGGTGAGTTTTACGCTGTATCCGATCCCGGTGACGTCAAAAATGATCAAGTCAGCGCTGGCGCAAAATGATTTAGAGAGGCTGCGGCATGAAATTGATATCCGTGTTGCCCAGGCTGCGCAGGCCGGTAATACCGTGGTTGGGTTGGGTATGTTTACCTCAATCATTACCAACAATGGTAAGTCAGTAAAGAATAACCAGATAAGCGTGACGACAGGTAATGCTTTGACTGTAGGAATGGGGATTGAAGCCTTACAAAAGAGCATGCAGCATCAGGATATTACCCAAATGCGCATAGCCGTGATTGGGGGCGCGGGAAATATCGGTCGTGTTTATGCCGAAATTCTGGGACCACAATCTCAGGAAATGGTATTGGTTGGCAGTAATAATCATGGTTCAGTGAAAAAACTGAATGAAGTGAAATACCAGATTTATCAAAACATCCATGAACAGTTTGTGGTTAATTCTCAGCCTGTTATGGGCGGATTGGCAAAGCGCGTAGTGGATTGCCTTTCATCAATGCCAGCGAATTTCCTTACAGGAAAACCGGTGGGTGAGGCGATAGATCACTACCTGAACCAGCACCATGCTGATCAAGCCTTCATTCGTATCTCCCAGAATATTTCTGATATTGAGCATTGTGATGTCATTGTCTGTGCCGCTAATGCTTCAGAAGCCTTTATTCCGGTAGACAGGATAAAAACAGGGGGCATTGTTTGTGATATTTCTGTGCCACATAACCTGTCCGATGATGATTTAATTAACCGGCCTGACATCCAAATTCTGCGGGGCGGCATTGTCCAGACTCCTTATCATGACAGCCTTGATCCCAGAGTCAGAGCCTACTTGGGGGAAGGCCAGCTCTACGCTTGTATGACAGAAACCATTTTACTGGCACTGGAACAGTACAAAGGGAATTTCTCATACGGGAATATTTCCGCCAGACAAGTTCTCGACATTATGGCACTTGCCGGGAAACACCACTTTACCCTCTCTGAAATCAAAGGGAATTCCAGCTTATGAGTGAGAATATCAGGGATAAAATAACATCCACGCCGGAATCTGCTGCACCCTGTGCCATTGTCACTGGCGGCAGCAAAGGCATTGGCCGGGCGGTGGTTTTGAGTTTGTTGGAGAGGGGATATCGGGTCGCATTCTGTTATCGCCATGATAACCCTCAAACCGCCGATTTTATTGCCCGGGTCACACATGACTTCCCCGATACTTTGCCTGTAAGGGCGGATCTTGCCAAAGCAGAGGACGTCAGCGCATTTATTAAAACCGTGAATGAGGCATTCGGCTGCATTGACCTTCTGGTCAATAACGTCGGGATTACAAGGGACGGGTTATTGGCAACGATGGAAACCAAAGATATTGAGTTATTGATAAACAACAACTTATTAAGTTATATCCTGTGTAGCCGCGAAGTCTTGAAGGTAATGATACCGCAGCGTCACGGGCATATTATCAATATCTCATCCATTTCAGCCCAACGACCGAATAAGGGGCAATCAATCTATGCTGCGACTAAAGGCGGAATAGAATCACTGACAAAGGCGCTTGCCGTTGAAGTGGCACCCAAGAACATTCGGGTCAATGCGATTGCTCCCGGGATTATTCAGACAGAGATGTCAGAAAACTTATTAAAAACACATAAGGAGTTAATTAATAGCAAAGTATTGCTCAAACGCGTCGGTGTTGTCAGCGAAATTACCTCGGCAGTTCATTTCCTGATGGAAAATCATTACATGACGGGAGAGGTAATTAATGTCAACGGTGGTCTTGCATTGAGTTAATGAAGGAAAATGTCATGTTGACGTTTATTGTAACGGGGGCGGCCAGTGGAATAGGCTATGCGGTCTGCCAGAAATTGCTGACGGCTGGCTATCATATTATTGCTATTGATATTAATCACGAAGGCTTAAATAAACTGGCGGAACAATCTCCGGGTTTAATTGAGACAATTCAAATTAACTTAGCTGATGAAAACGCCATAGCTAATCAATTGATGCCTTTGCTTAAGGAGATCAAATTACAGGGAATAGTTATTAGCCATGGTAAAGATCATGGCAATGAAATTTGTGATAATGATATTTGGGATTCGATATTGGCGACCAATCTGCATTCAGTCCAACGCCTATTGTCGAATGTTGTGCCCAATATCATTTCTGGAGGCAGAATTGTCATTATTTCGTCTATTCTTGGTAAGGCAGGAAAGAAACACAATAGTGCTTATTGTGCATCAAAACATGCTTTGCTTGGGTTAACAAAATCGCTGGCTTTGGATTTGGCGGAAAGGCAGATTACCGTAAATGCGGTATTACCTTCTTGGGTTGATACACCAATGTTGCGGGAAGGATTAGAGCCACAGGCAAAACTGCTTGGATGTTCAACTTCGGCTTTACTCAGGCGCATCGAAAAACGGATCCCGCTGAAACGATTGGTCAGCCCTGAGGATGTTGCCGGTGCCGTAATGTTTTTCATTTCTTCAGACGCAGCCATGATTACGGCCCAAGGGTTAGTGATCGATGGCGGGGATGGGTGTGGCGCATAAAGGTTATTTTCGTCGATGGTGAATAAGTGCTGTTGAAAAAAGTATTGAGATGGAACTTGCTGTTATTAAGTCTGTTTAATTCAATGAAGGTATTTATCAATACTGTTTTTTTATTTCTTCAAGGAAATATAAAGTATGAAACATATGATTATTTATGCTCATCCCAATCCTAAAAGCTTTAATAATGCCATAAAGGAAAAGATTATTAGTGAGATAGTTAAGAAAGGTGAGGAATACAGTTTTATTTCCTTGTATGACGAACAATTTGATCCTGTACTTTCCGGGCGAGATTTTGAAGCCTTGCACCGTGGTGAAGTATTGCCGGATGTCGCTAAGAGCCAGACGATGGTGAAGGAAGCGGATCACCTTATCTTTATTTATCCCATTTGGTGGTATGGTCATCCGGCCATTCTTAAAGGATGGATAGACCGGGTTTTTTCCAATGGATTTGCTTATTACGAAGATGACAAAGGGTTTACGCCCTACCTGACGGGTAAAACGGCAACGATATTTGTCACAATGGGATCAGCAAAAGATGTGCTGATTCAGTTTGATATGGATACGGATCAGTTCATGCGGGATATGACGCTTGGTACATTGGAGTTGGTTGGTATCTCGCCGGTGAAAATTGTCCCGTATTACAGCATTCCCAAAAGTAGCGAAGAAGAAAGAAAAACGATGTTAGCCTCCATTGTTATTTAACCACAACGATGAATAATCCTCGCTCCCTTTGGGAGCGGGGATTGATTTATCTCAACGTAAAATCGAGTGTTAATGTAACATCCGGTTCCATGCCGGCAGGTCTGGGGCCAATGGAACTGGCACGATTAACCGCATTGAGTGCAGCGTTATCTAATGTGCTGTTTCCGGAAGAACGCCCCACGCTGGCAGCGCTTAATGTACCATCATCAAGCAGGGAAAAGTTGATCGTGACTGTTCCTTCCTGTTTCATCCTTTTTGCCTTGCGGGGATAGTCCTTGTGGCGTTCAATTTCCTGCCGCAGTCTTGTGTGGTAATTATCTACGGCACTATTTCCTTGCCCCACTAAAGGCTGCGAAGTTGTAGCCCGGCTGATACTGCCTTCCGAATGAATTTGATCACTGCCATTGGTTTGTTGCTCTGTATGATTATCTTTCTGTACTTGTGGTGATTGAACCGGTTTCTTCTCTGCCACTTCTTGCGGCTTTTCTTTCTGCTGTTTTTGGCGTTTCTTCGGTTTGTTGGCGTCCAGCGGTTTCTCCACTTTATTTTCAGGGTGAACCGACTTATCCAGCACGATTTCCGGTTTTGTCGGTGATTCCGGTGCTGCCAAAAGTGGGGATGGGGGAGAAACCGGTTCCGGTTTATTTTCCCGGGATGGGGCGGCTACCATCGTAATGGATAGCTCCGTCATAGACGCGTTGTTGTTGATATGATGGGCCGTGTCATCATACGGAGCATGTCGGTTTAACAGCCATATCAGACTGGTATGCACTAAAATGGCAATCAGGATACCAGTCAGAAAGCGTTTTCCGAGTATCAGTGAAGAATTAGCGACTGGATTATCTAATATGGCTGCGTTGGTCATACGATCCTCTGATAAAACAAGCCGCTAGAACTGACTGGTCAGGCTGAGTTTAAAGGTTCTGCCCGGTGCGGGTATCATCGAACGGGTCAACGGATCGAGATAGTAACGGTTGGTCAGGTTTGTACCCGTCAGCTCTACCGATATGTCTGGCGTGATTTGATAGCTGATATAGGCATCAACAGTAAATACCGGGTTCCAGCGCATTGGGTTGTTGGACTGCCCTTTATAAACATCCGGCAAGGCATTCATCAGCCATTTTTCATCTTTGTTTTCTGCCTTGCTGTGGTAGAGCATCCGGCTACCCAGCTCCAGTTTTTCATCAAGCAGACGTGCGCCGACGGTCAGGTTAGCTGAATACTTAGGTTGGATGGAGGTACGTAAATAACCACCGGGAAAACCGCCATCAATACATTCAGGAATGTTGTAGCGATTCTGGGAATCCATTCTCATGACCGAGTTATTGTCACACACCTTGTTTTTCATATTATAGACCAACCCCATATCGGTGAAGAAACTGCCATTATCGTAACGCGCCTGTAATTCCAGACCGGCCAGTTTTTGTTTATCTAATTGGGAGAATTTATAGGTATTATCTCTGTCGAAAACATGCTCAATGACGGTATTGTAGTAAGAGAGTTTAATATCGGCATGGCGTTCAGCATCAATCAATTGGCTGAAATCATAGACTAAGCCGACTTCTGCGGTTTTGGCGCGCTCAGGTTTGAACTGCTGGCCTACCCGGTTAGTTTTGGCGCCTGAAAAACCGACGGTATCTTCAAAAATACTGGGCATTCTTACTGCTTCGGCGTAACGGGTATAGATACGGAAATCATCTGTAATATAAGCGGTAGCAGAGAAGGTCGGAGCCCAAGCGTGATCCTTGCGTTTTGAAGGCGTTTCCCAAGGATCGTCAACAGCAGAGCCTGATATGCCATTTGCATCAACGCTTGTGCCATATTCATATTTATAGACTTCTTTACCGCTTATCGGGTCGATAACTTTTTCATTCATATCCAGTTGGCCATTGAAATAGGGGTTATCGCTTTTATTGAGCTGACCATTGTCGGGATCGTAATCCCAAGTGAATTCTTCCTTAGCCATATAACGTTTTTGCCCACTACGGTCTGGTTTAAGGTCGATTCCCTCTATTTTATTACGTAATTCTCTTTTTTCTTTCCGGCTGAGTTCGGAATAATAGTCGTCATCCCACCTTTTCTTGAGATAATCAGCTTCTTCTGCTGTCGGTGTTCGCAAGTAACTCATTTTATGCCCAATGATTTCCTTCTGTTTTGCGTAACGTCCATCTCTTGCGGCGCGTCGTTCAGTGAGAAAATCATCTTTAGACCAATAGGAGACGCGTTTGGCTCCGGCGCTCAGTGCCAGCCATGAAGTGGGTCGCCAGTCAAAGTTAAAGGCAAGATTGATTTCCTGCCGTTGCCCTTTTCTTGCAGGTGACTGGAAGAAATACATATTATAGGGATTGTAGTCATCATTGGAGTTAAGGCGCTCACGTTGGAAATTTCCCATCAAGGTCAGATCCAAATTACGGGTAAGTTCAAATTTATTTGAGATATCCAGCCCCCAACGATTATTTTGAGAATTGGTGACAGAGGTATTTATCAATGTACCATCAATATTGGGGTTCCTGTCTTCGGTGCCTCGTTCCCATTTATAATCTCTGTCAACCGGGCTACGGGGATACCCACCTGCGGTGTTGGTGTTACTCGTAGTACGGGTTGTCCATAGATTCATGTCGAAATCGAGATAAGGGTTATCGGCGGGGTGCCATTTATAGGTCAGGTAGGCAGCTTGTTGACGGGCATTGGCTAATGGCCATTGGGGAACCACATTGTCTTCAGCAAGTACCATTGCCAGCCTTGAAGGCATAATATCGCCGAATTCCATTCGTGTATTGCGGAAACCCAGTTGTAGGGCCTGGTCATCGGTAAAATGCCAAGTGTTTTTTATTAACACGGAGCGCATTTCACTGGAAGTATTGGGGACTTCATTGCCGGGGCGGTAAATACGGGCTGCAAATGGCAGATAAGGATCTAAACTGTTTAATGCACCTGTCATGAGTTGTTCATCAGCGGCTGTAATTGATTCATCATAACGATGAGCGCCTCCCTTGCCGGCAAAATAGTTTCCCTGACGGCGGTAAGCATAGGCCAGCATCAAATCAAAATATTCCTGCCGTGTGCCCACTGCGAGACGGAACGCATTATCTTTGAATCCAAACAGCTTATTGTCTTTTGAAGAATGCGGGGTAATTTTCAATGCGGGATCGGTTTCGGCATCGTTGTGGATAAAACCGGGAACATCACGGTAGTCCTGCCCCAGTGACAGAGAAGGCTTGCGTTCTCTCACGGAGTTGCTGCTGGTTTCCAGTTTGGTGTTGATACCGAAAGTTTCACCTTGCGGTACGACATCATCAATGGTCAATGTTTTGATGGATACTGCACCACCGATTGATCCTTTGACTCTGCGGTTCAGAGAAGGACCTTTTTCGATTTCAATACTGCCGATTAGGTTTGGATCGATGTAGTTGCGGTTATTGGCACCATGATAACCACGTCCTACGGTAATCGCCTGTTCTGTACCGTCAATGGTGACGGGAATACGCCCCTGTCCCTGCACTCCACGGATATTGATATCCAAGGCTCCGCTATTGCGGGCATCACCGCTGTATACGCCAACCGCGCCTTTAATTAAATCGGCGGGAGAAGTGCCCTTATAGCGCTCTATCTCCTTTTTGCCGATATAGATATTGGAGATATCTTTGTCATAAACCGCGTTATAACCCTCTTCATCTTTATCGCTTTTATCCGTAACATGAATCTTGCCCAGATCCGTCTTGCCGCTTGAAGTTGTGACAGCCGGTCTGGATTCGGCAAACAGAGGCGGTGCAGCCAGTGAAAATGCCAGTGACAATGCAACTGTGATAGGGGTGAACTGTGTTTTAACTCGGTATGCCATTGATATCCCTCGCCTCGGTTTGTCGATTATCATCAAAAATAAAAAATCATCAGATTTTGATTAAAAATACTTTTCCAGCCTCACCAGCACTTCGTTTTTGTTGTAGCTGTACAACCAATCCACATTGCTGTGATTGTGTCGGTGGCGGAAAGTGAAAGAAGGTGTCATACCCCATATTTCAGCGGCAGGGACTTTAATAACGGCGGTATAGATCTGTTCTGTATCCTGACGTCTGGTCCTCAGCATTGGACTGAAAGCATCAAAACGGCGTTCTTTCAGCGTGGCAAACAGTGAGCCGTTAATGCCAGGATAGAGTTGTCCGGCGACGCCCGCCCGAACGCCCCATTGTTGATAGCGATCGACGGCATGCTGGTCATTACCCCGATAAAGCCAATCGCCACCGCCAAACAGCACAAAGTCTTTGCTGATGGCATGGGATAGGGTGAGGTAGGTTGAGGAAAAGTCACCATCTTTCCGACGGAGATTCTGCTGATGACGTAGTTTTTTATGTTCAAGTTCAACATTCAAAGCGGTTTGGGGAGTGAATGCCCATCGCCATTCTGTTTTGGCGCCGGTGGCGTGGTAGTAGGTATCACCTGCACGTTGTTTATATTCAAACAGAGGACCAAAGGCGAAATCGTGACTTCTGCTTTTATAGCTGTATCCGCCGACCATCAGGAGCGTATTTTCGTTTTCATCATGGTGATCATGATAATTTTCGCCATAAATCAGGCCGCGGCCAAAAATGCCATGATGACCAACAAGCTGATAGCGTCGGCTTAATGTTGCGTCATAAGACATGCCCCATGCTTTGATGGCTTTGGGTACGTTCAGGGACTTGAAGCATCGTTCCCCTCTGTATTCCTGACAACTGGGATCCTGATCAGGAGACATATTCACATTATCGTTATAGGCATAACCCGCCGAAAAAGAGCCGCGCCAGCCATTTCTTAGCTCTATCGCTTCCAGATAGCTGTTAATATTCTTCAGGACGGTTTCAGGTAACTGCTTTGCTTCATTCAATCCCGCAAATAGTTGCTCGGCTTCCCGATTTTTATGATCCTCAAAATAGACACGGGCCAGTTCCAGTTTAATACGGGGAAAATCGGGTTGTTGATTCAGAACCTGTTGATAATGATAGGCAGCGAGATCTAAGTCTCCCTCAAGACGTGCCAACCCACCCTGGGCAAAATTGACCAACATAACATCATGCCCAGACAGTTTTTGGTAAGCTGCCAGAAAGCGTCTGACGTCTGGCCACAGTCGGTGGTTAATGGCAAGGAATAAAGCCTGACCGATGTCATCAATATTATTTTCAACCTGAAATGTTTGCCCATTAATCACAATCAATGAAGCGTCATTTCCAATGAAAACAGGTTCAGGTGTAATCAGATTGGTTTCATTTTCCTGTTGGTTATGTTGTGCCTCCTGCCAGATTTTTCGTGGAGTATCTTCATCTGCATAAACGGGCAGGGAGAGGCATAGAGCCATCAGTGCCGCTGATAATATTGGCGTTGTTCTATTGTCAGACATCGGGAAACCAGATCAAAAAGCTCACGTTATTAAAAATAAAACAGAGAACAGTGCCGTTTTTGGCACTGTTCTCTGAAAAACTAATGATTACTGTTTAGAACCACCGAAAGCGGTATCTTTGGAGTGATCACCATCAAATGAGGTATATCCCGCCAGACTGGCGGCGCTGTCACCAAAGAAATGACCTTGAGTTGTGCCTTTAAGATCACCGATCTTGGCGTCGCCCTCGAACTTGGCATCAGCATAGATATCAGCGTCAATATTTATCGTCATCGCAGCATTTGCCAGTGAACCGGCCAGCGTTTTCTCACCAAAATCTGCGGTAAATGTACCGGATAGGGCATTGTCACCGCTGTATTGGTTAATGCCTGTCACCGTATAAGTTGCTGTACCGTCGGTTGGAATATTGGTGGTCACGTCCTTGCCGGCATAGTAAGCAGTGTGAGTGCTATCCGCTGCTTTACCCGTTTGAGACCATTCACCAAAGTAAACATCCGCATTGGCAACTTTACTGAAATGGAATACCCCCATACCGCCGTGAGAGCCGGGTGCTCCTGCCATTGAGATATTATGAATACCATTGTTGTCAGCAGGTGCCATGCGAGTCAAACCGGCAAAGCCAGTGATTTGACCACCATAAACGGAACTGACACCAATACCGGGTTCGCCACCTGTGCCGCCGTGTGGGCCTGAGCCGGGTTGGGTTTCACCAACCTGAATGTGTGGTGTGGTATCTATCTGGCTCTGACCAAATCCAACTGCTGCCTGAGCTTGTGCCATAAATCCCAATACACCTAAAGCGGCGACTAATACGTTTATCTTTTTCATGATTATCCTCGTTTGGAATGGGGGATCCCTCGTTACCCAATCTTAAAAGCGGCCTGATTTATTGCGCGAAAAAAACGTACACCGTTCAAATGATAATGTAAATGATAATTATTACTATTTGTAACGTTTTTTGTGGGGGTTAATGATGATTTTTTTATACAATCAATTGAATTTTAATTATTTATTTTGTTTTTTGGTGGGAAGGGAATAACCTAACTTTTTGCTAAAAATGTGATACAGATAGATTTAATCACCTAACATTATTGTGTTATTAATAATATGATTACCAATAAAATAATGACTTTTGTAACAAAATATTAATTTTATAAATATTCATGTAATTAATTTTATTAAATCAGAATTGATTTTTCTTGTTAAGGGTAATTAGCGCCTTGTTGTAGGAAGTAGTCGCCTATGATTAAATTAAATATCAAAGAATAAATTATCTATTTCTCTGGCTGAGAGAGTTTTAATAGGAGTTTTATCATGGAAGCAAAAATAATTATTCAGTCTACTGAAGAAAGGACAGATCTTGAAGATGCTATCGATACGCTTATTTATAGCAATTGGCCTGAATTTATGAATCATGATGCAGTCGCTGAACAACATTGGCATAAATTATATGAATCTGATTTCAGCCGTTTTCAAAAACTTGCTATTTTGCAACAAGGAGATGAAGAGCGTCTTATTGGGATACTCAATTCAATCCCCTTTACTTGGGAAAATCGCTCATTGGAACTATTGCCTGATGAAGGATGGGATGCCGTACTCCAGATGGGGGGAGAAGCAAAGAAAAAAGCCAATATGGTGTCAGCACTGTCCGTAACGGTTGATCCGGAATTCAGAGGTCAGAATGTGCCTGCTTTACTTATTAATAGCGTAAAAGAAACCGCTCGTGAGGCAGGGTTGGATGGGCTGGTTGTTCCCGTCAGGCCCAGTTTGAAAAGCCAATACCCTTTGCAGGATTTTGTTCAGTATTGTGAATGGAAAAATGACAAAGGCGAACCGTTTGACCCGTGGATCCGTACCCATTGCCGCTTGGGTGCAAAAATCATCAAGCCAGCCCTCCGTTCTATGGATATTTATGGCACAGTGGAACAGTGGCAGGAGTGGACAGGGATGAAATTTCCGCAAAGCGGAGAATACATCATTCCGGGCGGTTTAGTGCCATTGGTGGTGGATGCTGAAAAACAGATGGCCTATTACATTGAACCTAATCTGTGGGTGTTTCATCGCCTCAGCTAGAAATATTGCTCGAGTTGTATCTGTACTTCGTTTTTCTCATAGCTGTACATCCAGCCCACATTGCTGTGATTACGTGAGTGGCGGAAAATTACAGATGGCGTCATACCTAATACCTTGGTGGCAGGGAATTTAATGGAAGCAGTATAGATCTGTTCATCATCCTGACGTTTGGCACCCAATAATGCGTTGTAGGCTCCAAAGCGTTGCTTTTTCAGTGTGACAAACAACGAGCCATCAATGCCGGAATAAAGCTGTCCGGCTATCCCCGCAGTGATTCCCCATTGCTGATAGCGTAATGCGGGTTGTTGATTGTTCTGATAGCTCCAGCTAGGGCCACCAAACAGAACCAGTCTATCGCTGATGGCATGCGATAGGCTGACATAAGATGAGGAAAGAGCGCCATCTTTACTGCGGTAAAGTGGCTGATAACTCAAATGCTTATGTCCGAGTTCAACGTTGAGCGTGGTTTGGGGGGTTATAGCCCACTGCCATTCTATTTTTGCACCAAAGGCATGGTATTTAGTATTTCCTGCCTGTTGTTTATATTCAAATAGGGGACCAAAGGATAAGTCATGGTTCCTGCTTTTATAGTTGTAGCCACTGACCAGCGAAAATATATTCTCGTTTTCATCGTGGTAGTGGTGATAGTTTTCACCATAAATCAGTCCGCGACCAAAAAGACCGTGATGGCCGATAAGTTGGTAACGGCGGCTTAACGTAGCGTTATAAGTGATCCCCCATTCTTTGATAGCTTTTGGTACTTTCCGTTTATATACGCATTTACCCTCCTTGAACACCAGGCAAATCGGTTCCTGATTTGGAGATATATTTATATTATCGTTATAGACATAGCCTAATGAGAATGAACTGCGCCATCCATTTCTTAGGGATATTGCTTTTATATACCTGTCGATGTTTTTCAAAACCGTTTCTGGTAATTGGCGCTGTTTACTTAATCCATCAAATAACTGTTCAGCCTCCCGGTTTTTGTGATCTTCAAAATACACACGGGCCAGTTCCAGTTTGATGCGCGTGAGATTCGGTTTTTGGCGTAGGATCTTTTGGTAATAAGAGGCGGCGAGCGTCAAATTCCCCTCAAGGCGCGCTAGCCCACCTTGAGCGAAATCAACAAGTAGTGGGTCGTACCCGGGCAGTTTTTGATAGGCTACCAGAAGACGTCTAACGTCTCGCCATTGTTGATAGTTAATGGCAAGGTACAGTGCCTGACCAATGTCTTTAAGTTGTTGAATATTATTTTTTTGACTGTACCGCGCTTCTTTCCAAAGTTTGTGGTTAATATTTTCATCGGCATAAGCTGATAAGGTTAGGAATGAAGCCAGTAGCAATATCGGAAATTTTCGCTTGTCAGCCATAGCAAAATACCCTCACAAAGCCCATGTTATTGAAAAGGAATAGCAACATAGACGGCAAAAAATAGGGCAAAGAAAAGCAGATGAGGAAGAGAAAATAACAGTGCCATTTCAGGCACTGTTATCTGTAAAATTAGCAATTACTTTTTAGAACCGCCGAAAGAAGTATCCTTGCTCCTGTCGCTATCAAATGTGGCATAACCTGCCAGAGAGGAGGCTGAATCACCAAAGAATTTGCCCTCGGTGCGGCCATCAATATGATCATCGGCAGTGGCCTTACCTGAAAATCCGGCATCGCTATTTATGTCGGCATCAAGGCTTATTTTTCGTGAACGGTTGCTTAGTGAACCCGTCAGTTTTTGTCTATCAAAGTCTGCGGTTAATTCACCGGAAAGGAGATTATTACCGTTATATTGGCTAATGCCTATCGTCGTATAGGTTGCAGTACCGCCCTTTGGCATATTCGTTGTTACATCTTTACCTGCATAAAAAACAGTATGAGTTTTATCCGATTTATCGGGGGTGGTTTGTGCCCATTCACCGAAGTAAACTTCTGAATTGGGGACTTGAACGATATCGGCATACTGGTTTTTAGAATCTGAAACATTCTCCAGCTTGAAACGATAGACGCCATTCTTGTCACGTGTAGCGGCACTTTTCAGATCGGAAGCAGTGAAGAGTTCACCATTCTGAAAGAAGCTAATGCCAATGGCAGGTTCGCCGTTTTTCTCTCCGATTGTAAGGTGTGGGTCAGTTTCTGTTTGGTTGATACCATATCCAACTTTTGCTTGAGCCTGTGTTATCAATCCCAAAATACCTAACACAGCGATTAATATGTTGATCTTTTTCATTATTAACCTCACTGGGTATAAAGAATATGTTGTTATCCCGTCATAAAAACGCCTTTAGCTTTCCGTTTGAAATAAAGTACACCCAGTAAACAGTCATGTGAATCATAAGTGGCAATATGTTGTCATTTTGTTAGGTTTCGTTGTGTGATAGAACGGATAAGATGACTCATTAAGAGTTGATTGTTTTTTACTGTAAGGAAGGGAGCGAATTATTACCCTGCTTTTCTATCAAGTATGGGTCTTGCTGGAACCCAGTGTGAAACTATAAACAATAACCCAATAGAAATAAGGGTAATAATAAATCCTTTTTCGTTAAATAAATCCATTGCTACACCGGTTACTAAGGGACCGGTAAGGCTGCCAATTCCCCAAATGACACCAAATAAGGCGTTTATGGCAATTAGCATCTGACCAGAATATTTTTTTCCTGCTCTTACCAATGACAGGGTATAAATACCTCCACCAAATGCTCCCATTATGATGACATCAATCCATAAAAAAACGGAATTTACCGTAAAGGGGAATGCTAATAAGGAAAGAGTGAAAATCACGCCACAAATAATATGCATCCGTTTCAAATTGGTCCTGTCGGCAAGCCAGCCGATAGGGACCTGAAAAATAGCATCACCAAGAAAGATTAATGTTATCAATGCAATGGTTGTTGTTTCGGGGATCCCTAATGACAAGCCATACAGTGGAAACATGGAGAGTGCCACTGCATCAAAAGAAGAAAAGCAAAGAACCCCAATGATAAGGCAGGGGGCAGACATTATTAATGGTAATACGGGAAACCTGCTGAATATAATAATTTTGGTTGAAATTTATCTAATGATCCTCAAAAATAGGTCATGTGACCTATTTTTGAGGATTGGTAAATGAAGAACATATCAGTATTGCTGGTTGGTGGTTATGGTGTGGTTGGTCAACAAGTTGCACAAATTCTCAATCAATATTGCCCTGATTTAGAATTGATTATTGCTGGCAGGAGCATAAGTAAGGCAAAAGAACTATCTCAAACTTTGCAGAATTCACAGGCTTTGGCGTTTGATATTGAAAAACCAGCTTTACCGGAAGATCTAAAGGTAGATATCGTCTTAGCACTTGTTAATGATCCACAAGACAAATTATTAGATTTTGCACATCAGAATCATATTGCGTATGTGGACATAACTCGCTGGACTGAACGTTTGCAAATCGCATTAACTAAAGCGGTAATCATGCAGAATAAAAAATCAGGTTCCATGATTTTTGCATCATCATGGATGGCGAGTATTGTCGCGACGCTCATTAATGATATCAGTAAATCATTTTCGAGTATTGATAGTATCGATATGAGTGTTTTATATGCTTTGAATGATAAAGCCGGCCCAAATTCAGTTGATTATATGGATAGGTTAACAGTACCATTTACTGTAAAACAAAATGGGCAATACCAAAAAATCCTTCCTTTTTCTGACGAAAAAACGGTTTTATTTAGTGATAATAGCCAGCATAAAGTTTTTCGGATAGATATGCCTGAGCAATTTATTTTACCTTTAATTATGAATGTGAAAACGGTCGCGACCAGAATTGGTTTTGATGAACCTAAAAGTAATCAACTTCTCGCATTTTTAGTCAGAAAAGGTATTTGGAAGTTGTGCTCGACACGCCTTCGTAGAAAGGTTTTATATAATCCGGGTAAAGGCCACCAGCATCAAATTCGTACTGATATACGAGGTACGGATGAAAAAGGAAATAGTAAGTATCTATATCTACAAATCAATGCACCCAAAGGGCAAACGCACTTAACCTCACTAGGAGCAGCAGCATTAGTAATGCAGTTGGCTGAACATATACAGAATAATATGCCAGATGTTTTAAAAACCGGTGAAATGTTCTTGGATGCTGAGAAACTGAAAGTGTTGTTAAAATCGGAAGGAATTAATTTTAGCATAAATAGTGAAGCTCCTTAAATTCAATAGGTTACAAAACGACAGAAAAAGTATAAGTTTTTCCTCATAGGTATCAGATTTCTGCATAGCGGAAATTTGATACCATTTATCTTGCTATCTCTGTGATGTTGTTTTCAGTTGAAACTGGAAAGGAGATGGAGAAAGTCATCCCTATTTTTCAGTGGGTTAAATCTGCGAATATAAACTAATCTGGGTATGCTATCTGGGAAGGTGAGATTATTCTGATTCTATAATGGCAATGATAGTAGAGCGTAAACGCTTACTTATATCAAAATCAAAAGTCGATTTATTTTGGCTGGAATATAAGATGGATAAGCCTTCAAATAAAGAGACTAACATTAGCGCTTTTTCTTTCTTGATATTCTCCGGCGTATTTGAACAGTAACTACCTAGCAGAGTAATTATCTGCTCAATGTAGTGTTGATAAAACCGGGTTAAAGTTTTATGTAAACTTTTTGAACGACGACTTGCCAGCAACGCTTCTAACGCCAATGTGCATAAAGAGATGTCTTGTAAGTTAGTCAAAATGATATCAATTAGAACATCAAACTTGTTAAGTTCAGGAGCCGCAAGCTGCAATCTTGTTGTTGTATCCAGAATAATTTGGTTAAACAATGCTTCCAATAAAGATTCCAAATTAGGGAAGTAGTACTGTAAATTTCCCAGCGTTATTCCATAATGGTTAGCAAGTGCTCTCATACTAAAAGAACGGCTTCCTTCTTGAACAAGAAGACTGATAGCGCTATGCAAAATAGCATCTTGTTTTTCTTTAAATTTATCTTTTGGGGTTTTCATTCTGCAATAAGTTCTCAAATTGCATGGTGGTAATAAGGGGAAAATCGATAGGAACGGATGTTTCCCTGCCTTGATTAATCGATTATTCGCTGCGGATGAGTATACACCGTTGCTCGTCCCGGCTTGCAAAATCCGATCAACGTCAGGTTGCATTTTTGCGCGACTTCAATGGCGAGTGAGGTTGCGGCAGAAACGGCAAACAAAATTTCCACACCACAATTGGCAGATTTTTGCACCATTTCATAACTGGCGCGGCTGGAAACCAACACCACACCTTGCTGCCAGCCCATTTTTGCCCGCATTCCCAGTAACTTATCCAGTGCAACATGGCGACCAACATCTTCGCAACCGCCAAGCAATTTCCCTTCAGCATTAAACCAGCCTGCTGCATGAGTACAGCCAGTGAGAGCACCGATTTCCTGAACATGGGGTAATTGAGCAAGTGCAGAATCAAGATAAGAGAGTGAAAAGGTTTGGGTGAAAGGCAGGGGAGGAATGGGACGAAAGATTTCTGTCAGTTGTTCGGTGCCGCAGATACCACAGCCTGTTCTGCCTGCCATACTGCGCCGGTACTCCTTTAATCCGGCAAAACGGCGGCTGGAAAGTTCAATGTGCAGTTCAATGCCACCGTGACAACTGATAACAGAATCAATACCACGAACTTCCTTCGGCGAAGTAATGATCCCTTCTGATAATGAAAAACCGATGGCGAAGTGGTCAAGATCCTTCGGGCTGGCCATCATTACGACATGAGATATACCGTTATAGACCAATGCAACCGGGACTTCCTCAGCGACCCAATCTAATTTGGCGCTATTCAGATGATTGCTCTGTTTCGCATTTTGCTGTTGCACATTAATGCGAAAAGCGCCGCAAGTTCCTTCCATGGCTAACTCATTTTCTGACCTTGCATCATTCATTAGTGGATTCCCCGCTAGATTGATTCATAATACTGTTTGTGTGGATATATCAGGTGAGAAGCCCAATCACACAATGGACAACGTTTAACAGACAAATTTTTATAACAGACAGTATCCAAAATCAAAAAAAACATGCATCAAGTTATTATCGAGTGATGTTTTGTTACCCAATAACATATTGATAAAAAGCGAACGTCTTCGCGGGAACCCCGTGATGATGTGTGTTAATGAGCAATGTGAGTGAGGAGATCCCCATGCAAGTCAGCAGAAGGCAGTTCTTTAAGATCTGCGCTGGCGGTATGGCGGGTACGACGGCAGCCGCGCTGGGGTTTGCCCCGACCGCCGCGATTGCACAAACACGTAACTACAAATTGCTGCGTGCGCGTGAAACCCGAAATACCTGCACATACTGTTCTGTCGGCTGTGGATTATTGATGTACAGCCTTGGTGATGGCGCCAAAAATGCCAAATCCACTATTTTTCATATCGAAGGGGACCCGGATCATCCTGTAAACCGTGGTGCCTTATGTCCTAAAGGGGCTGGATTGGTTGATTTTGTTCACAGCAAAAATCGCCTGCATTATCCGGAATATCGCGCCCCCGGCTCCAATCAATGGCAACGCATAAGCTGGAATGAAGCCTTCGATCGTATTGCGAGACTGATGAAACAAGATCGCGATGCCAATTTCATCAAAACCAACCAAGATGGTGTCACGGTTAACCGTTGGCTGACAACGGGCATGTTGTGTGCTTCCGCAGCCAGTAACGAAACGGGTTTTTTATCGCAAAAATTTAGTCGCGCTCTCGGCATGCTTGCCGTAGACAATCAGGCGCGTGTCTGACACGGACCAACGGTAGCAAGTCTTGCTCCAACATTTGGTCGCGGTGCGATGACCAACCACTGGGTGGATATTAAGAACGCGAACCTGATCGTCGTAATGGGCGGGAATGCCGCTGAGGCACATCCTGTGGGTTTCCGTTGGGCGATGGAAGCCAAAATTCACAACAATGCGAAACTGATTGTTATCGATCCACGTTTTACCCGTACGGCCTCCGTGGCGGATTTTTACACGCCTATCCGTTCCGGAACGGATATTGCCTTCCTGTCAGGTGTGATTTTATACCTGATGACCAATGAAAAGATTAACCGTGAATATGTCGAGGCTTACACCAATGCCAGCCTGATTGTGCGGGAAGATTTCTCGTTCGATGATGGTTTGTTCAGCGGCTATGATGCGGAAAATCGCAAGTATGACAAAACGACCTGGAATTACGAGCTGGATGAGAATGGTTTTGCCAAGCGTGACAAAACCCTGTCCCATCCTCGTTGTGTCTGGAATTTGCTGAAATCTCACGTCAGCCGATATACACCGGATGTCGTGACTGATATTTGTGGTACGCCGAAGGAAGATTTTCTTAAGGTATGTGAATATCTGGCAGAAACCAGCGCGAAAGACAAAACTACCTCTTTCCTGTACGCATTGGGCTGGACACAGCACTCCGTGGGTGCACAGAACATTCGTACTATGGCAATGATCCAATTGCTGCTCGGCAATATGGGAATGGCGGGCGGCGGCATTAATGCGCTGCGTGGTCACTCCAATATTCAGGGCCTGACGGATTTGGGGCTGTTGTCGCAGAGCCTGCCGGGTTATCTCTCCCTGCCCTCGGAGAAACAAACTGATCTGCAAACTTATTTACAGGCCAGTACACCAAAATCCACCGTGCCGGGACAGGTCAATTATTGGGGAAATTATCCGAAGTTCTTTGTCAGCCTGATGAAGAGTTTCTATGGCGATAATGCCCGTAAAGAGAATGATTGGGGCTTCGATCTGTTGCCGAAATGGGATAAGCCTTACGATGTCCTGCAATATTTCGAAATGATGTCGAAAGGGGAAGTGAACGGTTATATCTGTCAGGGATTCAACCCCATCGCATCATTCCCGAACAAAAACAAAGTGGTCGCCGCATTGTCAAAACTGAAGTTTTTGATCACGGTCGATCCGCTCAGTACCGAAACAGCGTCATTCTGGCAAAATCATGGTGAGTTCAACGATGTTGATCCTTCTGCCATTCAGACCGAAGTGTTCCGCCTGCCATGCTGCTGCTTTGCCGAAGAGAATGGCTCAATAGTCAATTCAGCCCGCTGGCTGCAATGGCACTGGAAAGGGGCGGATGCACCGGGTGAAGCCATTGGGGATGGTGAAATTCTGTCAGGTATCTTCAAGCGCCTGCGTGATTTGTACCGTGAAGAAGGCGGTGCAGCCCCAGAGCAAGTCTTGAGTATGACATGGGATTATCTCGACCCTGACAATCCAACCCCGGAAGAAATAGCGCAGGAAAATAACGGCCGTGCTCTGGTTGATTTGCTGGATGACAACGGCAATGTGCTGGTGAAAAAAGGTCAGCAATTGTCATCGTTCGCGCAATTGCGTGATGACGGCACAACCGCCAGTGGCTGCTGGATATTCGCCGGAAGCTGGACACCGGAAGGCAACCAGATGGCCCGCCGTGACAACGCAGATCCATCCGGTATCGGTAATACGCTGGGATGGGCATGGGCGTGGCCTCTGAACCGCCGCATCCTGTATAACCGTGCATCCGCCGATCCACAGGGCAAAGCGTGGGACCCGAAACGTCAATTGATTGCCTGGAACGGCGATAAATGGGCGGGTGTGGATATTCCGGATTACAGCAACGCGGCTCCCGGTACGGATGTCGGGCCGTTTATCATGCAACCCGAAGGCATGGGACGCCTGTTTGCCATCGACAAAATGGCTGAAGGCCCTTTCCCTGAACATTATGAGCCGTTCGAAACGCCGCTGGGAACTAACCCGCTGCATCCGAATGTGGTTTCCAATCCGGCTGCCCGCGTATTCAAGAGTGATTTTGAAGCAATGGGTAAGGCCGATAAATTCCCTTATGTGGGAACCACTTATCGGTTGACCGAACATTTCCACTTCTGGACAAAACATGCGTTGTTAAATGCGATTGCCCAGCCAGAGCAGTTTGTGGAAATTGGTGAACGGTTGGCGGCGGAGAAAGGCATCAAGCAGGGCGATACCGTTAAAGTCAGCTCCAAACGTGGTTATATTAAAGCCAAGGCGGTGGTGACGAAGCGTATTCGCACCTTGAATGTTCACGGTCGTGAAGTGGATACCATCGGTATTCCGATTCACTGGGGTTTTGAAGGCGCGGCAAAGAAAGGTTTCCTTGCGAATACCCTGACGCCGTTTGTCGGTGATGCCAATACGCAGACACCGGAATTCAAGGCATTTCTGGTTAATGTGGAAAAGGTGTAGGGGAGAAAAGTTATGTCATTGCAATCTCAGGACATTATTCGTCGCTCTGCCACCAGTTCATTGACTCCCGCGCCTCGCGTGCGGGATCACCAGCAGGAAGTGGCAAAACTGATCGACGTGACGACCTGTATCGGCTGTAAAGCATGTCAGGTAGTGTGTTCAGAATGGAACGATATTCGTGATGAAGTTGGGCACAACGTCGGTGTTTATGATAATCCCGCCGATCTGACGGCGAAGTCATGGACAGTGATGCGATTTTCCGAAGTGGAGGAGAATGGCAGACTGGAATGGTTGATCCGCAAAGATGGCTGTATGCACTGTGCCGATCCGGGGTGTCTGAAAGCCTGCCCGGCAGAAGGGGCGATTATTCAGTATGCCAATGGTATTGTTGATTTTCAGTCAGAGCACTGTATTGGCTGCGGCTATTGCATTGCGGGCTGTCCTTTCAATGTACCGCGCATCAACAAAGAAGATAATCGTGCCTACAAATGTACCTTGTGTGTTGACCGTGTTGGTGTGGGGCAGGAGCCTGCCTGTGTGAAAACCTGTCCGACCGGCGCGATTCATTTCGGCAGTAAGCAGGATATGAAAGTGCTGGCAGCGGAGAGGGTTGAGGAACTTAAGGGGCGCGGTTATGAAAATGCCGGGCTGTACGATCCCGAAGGCGTGGGGGGAACACATGTGATGTATGTTCTGCACCATGCCAATAAACCTCAGCTTTATCACGGCCTGCCGGATAACCCGACCATCAGCCCGACGGTCACATTCTGGAAAGGTATCTGGAAGCCATTGGCGGCAATCGGTTTTGCCGCGACCTTTGCGGCTTCCATTTTCCATTACGTCGGCATTGGCCCGAACCGTGTCTCTAAAGAAGAGGAAGAGAGTGCACTCGAGGGTGTTGATTCCAGCGATAAGGAGGTGAAGAAATGAAAAAGCGTAACGATATCATTATCCGTCATTCTCCGATTGAGCGAGTCAATCATTGGGCAGTGGTGATCTGCTTTTTGTTTACGGCTATCAGTGGGCTGGGATTTTTCTTTCCTTCCCTGAACTGGATGATGAATATCTTTGGTACACCGCAGCTATCACGGATACTGCATCCGTTTGCGGGTTCGATCATGTTCTTCCTGTTTATCTTTATGTTTTTCAGATACTTCAAACATAACCTGATCGACAGGGATGACATTGAATGGGCGAAGAATGTTCATAACGTGCTGCGTAATGAAGAAGCGGGGGATATCGGGCAGTATAACCTCGGTCAGAAAGGCATTTACTGGTCGGTAAGCGTTTGTCTGCTCTTATTGTTGGTCAGCGGCATTATTATCTGGCGCCCTTATTTTGCCGAGTATTTTTCGATTCCATTGATCAGAATTGCCTTGCTGGTGCATTCACTGTCAGCGATCGGCCTGATCCTGACCATTATTGTCCACGCTTATGCGGCGTTTTGGGTGAAAGGATCAGTACGGGCAATGGTGGAAGGCTGGGTCACACGTGGCTGGGCGAAAAAACATCATCCACGTTGGTATCGTGAGATAGTGAAGCAAGAGCAACAGAAGGAAAAAGAGTAAATTTGAGGCAGGGTATTTTGATGTACCCTGCTTTTTTCTTATTTATTGAAATAATCAATGCGCTATAAGCAAGGCGCAATCATTTACTGAATAATTTTTTCAGCCTCTGATTAGCCTGTTCCTTATTAAACGGTTCAAGCTCTTCATCTGGAGATAATCCTGCCCAATCCAATTGCTCAGCTTCGTCTTCAGTCAGGACTTTCTTTTTCCTCAATTTTAGTAAATGGTTCCAACTAAAAATGCCGCCAGAATCTTCAGCCGGGCACATGCCCTTACCTGCCGTGACTACAGGCAGGGTAATATCTTTTTGCAGTACTTTCTCGACTATCGCCAAATGGAACCAATCATCGCCAAAGTCATATTGGTAGCTGAGATAATCGCCGGTATCATTCAGAAATACACCAATGCGCACTTGGTCATAATGTTCTTCTGGGATTTCTATTCCCATCATATCAAAACGGAACAAGTGGGAATTCTCCCATCCCATGGCATTTTGTATCACATCATGCAATTCATTCAGTGTGAGTTGGTTGCTGACTTGAATCCGGCGCCATACCGCAGGGCTTGCATCAAGTAAGCTGACTTTGAGGACCAATCCTTGTAGTGGCATCTCGGCATCGATAAGGTTCATCGCGGTGGTAAAGTACTCAAAACTGAACTCTGATAAGGTATCAAATAGTGCAAATTTTTTGCGACTCAAATTGGGATCGCTGAGTGTATGGGCTAGGTCTAAATAATCATTCGTCAGACGCTGCGCTTGTGGCGGTAGTTTATACTGTTCGACTGCGGCCGAGTAAGTCAGGCGTTCAGTAAACAACTCCCGGTTTGCATAGTAATAGCGCTTCAATAAATCTTTGGGTGTTGTCGCTTCCAATATATATTCTTCTGGTGCCAGCCAACTCATAATTAATGGTGAACACCCCATCATAAGGCTGAGGCGATTGCGTTCCTGGCGTTGCCGATTGGCTTGATAGCCCAGTTTTTGGCTCCAGTATTCAAAATCAAACGCTTCTGGTTGTGTCCACTCGAAAGGGAGTTGCGACAACCAATAAAGCGAGTAGAGATCGAGTGGCGTGTTTTTGTTCGACTGTACTGAAAGGATCCACGGTAAGATTTGTTGCAGCCAGTCCGGAGAAACCGATGTAAAGTCTACATGAGGATCTAATTGTGCGATCAGCTCAGTGAGGGATTGTTCAGGATCAAGATTCAGTAAAGTCTCCCGAATACCCGATTTGAAATCCAGCATCATGTTTAACTGATATACCTGATTATCCAGTGTCATTTTTGTCATCATACTGGCGCAATCATTGCCATCAACATGGGAGGCGTGTATTTCATGTATTTCTGCTGTCTTACGGGCCTTACTGTGTGCCAGTGCGCGTTTTTTCCAGCGCTTAAAACAGTGTTTAATCGAGGGATGGCGATTGAATCGTGCACACAGGTTTAAAAGCTGCAAGTAGGATAAATTTGTCCATGCCGAGGAAGGGCAATTATCCAACACTTCTGCACTGGCAAGGGCGACGGGCTCTTCAAAGTACTGAGTCAGTAAAAGCAGAGCATCTATACCCCATGGATAGTGCGCCACTTCCGACAGTAAATGGGGTAAGGCTTCAGCAGGGGCTACGGAAAAACCGGTTTCGAAAAACTCTATGAATTCAATGCCGGATTGGATCTCAAATTGATCAAACAGTTGGCCTAATCTGGGCTGTTTCTGGGGAAAAGCCGCGATATTGGTGCTATCTGCATATTTGGGAGCGTCCAGCAAATGAGTGATGTCAGTGTTGATATGAAACTGGTGTTTCTTCAATATTGATAAACAAAGCAGCACACATTCACTGTTGAGTTCGTCGTTTTCTTTGGCATAAGTCAGAACGTATTCAATAGACTCTTCAAATTGTTGCCTGACTTCTGCTGGTAACTTGTTCGTCGTTAACGCAAGTTCCGCGATGGCAACTTCAACCCAATTGCTAATGCTGTCCCCTATCCCGGCCATCGTTTCCTTAGGCAGGGTTAATACCAGATTTATCAGCAGGAATACGTTTTCCGGGTTGGTAAACCAATCTATCTGATTTTGGGTTAGATTTCTCTGTTTCTCAGGTAATTGGGCATATTTTTCTATTGCCGCCCGTAATTTTTCAGGTGTCAGTTTCATCATCAATCTCTTCAATTATCGATAGGCTAATCTAGAAGAGTGTTAATGACTATGCAGATAAATCCACCCTTCCCCCTTTTTATGGCACTGATAGTCTAACCTGAATTGTTACGGTTATGTCAGTAAACTTGCATGGTAATACCTGTTGTTTGGTAAGGTTAACGCGATGCTCGACTTTAACATCCTATGACGTTGGCTTGTTGAAGCCAGTCGCGTTGACTTTTACCTTGTTTAAAATTGGCAAAAATGCCCAACGTATGAGAAAGCAG
>NZ_JBBMXH010000048.1:0-31977 GCF_037996725.1 Xenorhabdus entomophaga | reverse complement strand
ACACTTGGTTGTCAATCATCAGGGGGAAATTCTAGCGCTTAAAGTGACTGCGGGTAATGTGGATGATCGGGAACCTGTTCGTGAATTATCAAAAGAATTAACGGGTTCTCTGTAGCGCGCCGCGTGAATTGAAAAAATGTTTCATTTAAATCGCGAAAAATTATATTACGATGTTTTTATCAAAACACGCGGCATATTTAGATTATTTCAACGTCAACAGGTGGCTGTTTTTTATCCATCAACTCCTATCCCCCTTCAAACTCATATTTTGCACGTTTATTGAACTAAAAATTAGTTTAATTTCAATACATTCAGCAGCCATTTACCCGTTTTTACTGCGCGAATCAACCCATTGCGTAATTTCATAAAACCTCTGTTTAACGGAAACAGTGGAGCTGGCGAAAAATGCGTTGCCAAAAACAGGCGGAACGGTAACTGGCGGTGTAAAAATAGCGTCACAGGACGAAGCGCTGTCGATCATGACCTCACCAGGGCGGCGGAACTATTTGAGTTATTACGACTCAGAAACCAACAGAATTGGGTATATTGGATTTGGTAGCGACGTTAACGTTGATGTATTAACGCTGCGAAATGACCGGAGCGACACCCATCTCAATATTGATAGCAAAATTCGATTCAATAATATCGAACTGGGGTATAAAAACACAGCTAATCCACAGACTGGATGGTGGAAATGTGGCGACACAGGGTTAATACGGCAGTGTTTTCTCGTCAATAAATCATCCGGTTATTTACCCGAGGCGTTTGATTTCCCTATCCGGTTTTCACAGAGAGTGATCGGAGTCTCACTGTCAATGTCGGCGACACCATCGAGCTATGGCGGCGTCATGTGGAATTCAGTATCACTCTCGTCAATCAAAATTTCCAATGTGAGTGCTGAAACGCAGGCGTCGCGTGTTTATATTGCCGTGGAGGGCTATTGATATGTATGTATACAGTGCAAAATTTAATGCATTTCATCCGATAGAATGGCAGCAGGATTATATCAACGCGGGGACGTGGCCGGATGACGGGATTGAGGTGAGCGAGGCGGTTTATCTGAAATTTCTGACGCCACCACAGGGAAAAATGCGCATTGCAGGTACTGACGGGTTACCCGCATGGGGCGATATACCCCCACCTACACCAGCGGAATCACGACAGCAGGCAGAACAGGAAAAACTCTATCGTCTGTCTCAGGCTGCAAAATCTATTGCTCCGTTACAATACGCGGTCGATCTCCAGATGGAAACAGATAGCGAACGGGCGGCGCTGACAGAGTGGAAACGATACTGCGTCCTGCTTAACCGTGTAGACTGTTCGACAGCACCAAATATTGACTGGCCTAAAGCGCCAAAATAACAATCAGGGGCGTAATGCCCCTTTAATTATTCCGGCTGTTCCGGCCATTGGATATCGGGGGCGGTCGAGCAATCCACCCGATTGAGCAGCACCCGGTATTTGCGCCATTCGGTTAATGAGGATTTTTCGGCATTGGTGGCCATATCGAGGTCAATCGCGTCCTGACAGATATCGATTTTCTCTGTCGCCATTTTCAATAATTGCCGCTTCTGGGATTCTACCCACTGCGACAATTGTTCCGGTGTTAGTGGCGGAGCCGGCGGGGGTTCACCCCACGCTGGCAACCCATCATCGCCAACGACACGGGTTTTACCCATTGGGGGTGTTGCTGTCCATTTCTCAAAAGCAGATTCGTCAACATCAATTCCTACCTCCGGCCATACTCCAGCGTTGATATAATTCTGTTTCAGTGCATATGGATAAAACACATTGTTTGCATATCTATACATGGTACTCATCCTATTAATAACCTATTGCCAGCCAAAAAACGCTCTGATTTTTCGGGATCTCCAGAGCGCCATCGGCGCGACGCATTGCAATATCCGCACTAGCGCCGCCTCTAATATCAATTCCCAAATTAGGGAAATATACAGCAGTATTCCCTAGACCCCGCAGTGTAGCGAACACACACATCGGTAACCCCGAAAATGGGATATGGAAATGGATGTTTGCGAAAAAAAATATCGGGTTTTCCCGCGAAAAATACACCTCACCATACTGAATCATCCGACCATCCGGCATTTTGAACCAATTTGGTCCCGATGTGAAAAACGACATATCCGGTATCTGATTGCGCCCGTTCCCGATGGTTCGATAGACCGTATCCGTTAAACTGAGGTTTTTCACAAACTCCGGTTTGTTGGGAATATCGGCGCCGTTCTTGGATTTTTCTAACCAACCTTTGGAAACAATGGCCTTTATGGCTACTGATAATTGGTTTAGCTTATTTTTATCCGGTGTAACACCCGCCTCTTTCAGCACATTCAGCAATTCCGCCTGAATCTGGTTAAACCATTCCTGCCCTGGATAACTGGCACTTAATCCCGCGCCACCTTCAGTAAACCACTGAGGCGTAGAATTATTGGTTGGGGTGATGGCAGGCATCACGCTGATGCCTGACGGGTTATCGAGTCCGAACATCGTTATTCCTCATTGATAAATAAAAACAAATTCGGTTTCGGCTGGCGCATAACGTTCCAGCAGACATTCCAAATCAGCGGCATCAGCAATGCGCAGGCGTTGCTGGCAGTTGTCCAGAACGGTAGCAAAGTGTGTCTGTCGGTCGGCAACATGGACAAACACGCGAAACCAGTTGATATCGGGGTAAATGGGATAATTGCAGTCGCGCAGACAGTGATGCGGGTAACGTTCTTCCAGTCTGACACGATAGCCACGGTCGGCGGCCAGCCGTTCATAGAATTGGTTGCACAAGCTGCCGGACATAATTAGCTTGGCTTTGACCGCCTGACGGCGGCTGTTAATCGAGGATTCTTTGTCAATGCTACAGTCCGGCAATCCGGCAAAGTCTTCCCAGTCTTCCAGTAACATAAACGCCCGGTCGGCGTAGATTTCTTCTAACAATGCGGTGTTGATAGTGTCCACCCGGGCAAATTCTTCCCCGGTTGCCAGCATCAGCTTGGCCAGATTGCCGTTGGGATCTTTTGACCAGGCCAGACCGTTTGGCAGCAATTGCAGCCCGGCGCGCTGGTAATCTTTGGCTGTCATCGCCATGTTATCTCTCCCAACACAAATATTTCATTTTCTACCGCATGAATATCGCTGGCCGGGCTGATTACCGTGTTATCAATCTCACCCGGCGCGTTAGAAACCGTCGCACGGATTTCAGACAGGAAAGCCAAACCACCGGGACGCAGGCTTTCCAAATGAATTTTCAGGCTGGCTTTAACCGCATCGCGGACTTCTTCCGTATTGGGGGATAAACGAATAACGAAGTTGATGACTTTCGCAATGGGACTCATCACAATAAGCTCTGCGCCTGTGGTCTTTCCTTCCACTTGATTGGTGATAGGGTTGATATGCCCGGTCAGGTAATCTTTGACTCGGTTTAAATCGTCTGCGTTGGGGAATATATTAGGCTCTTCATCCATCACGAACATCACGCCAACTGAACCATGCCCACGATAGCGGGGTATACACCAGGCACGGGTGACACCCGGCACTTCCAGTGCCCAGCGTTCGTAGTCATACTGGTTACCGCCGGAAGGTGGATATTGCACCCGGAACAACAGACGAGAACGTAGCGAATCAATGGATTCCTGTTCAGCCCCGCCGCCAATATATCGGCAGATAGCCTGCGTTTGCACATTCACCACAGGCGAAATTAACTCCAGCGGTACGCCTTCAGCGGTGTTTCCCACGCGGCCTGCCTCAATAGCGGTCACGGCAACGGTGTTATCACCGGCCACAGCATGAACATTATCAGTGGATTCAAACACCACACCATCGGGGCGTTGCCAGCGTGTCCCTTCAGGAATTAACGTCTCCGCCGAAACAGTCACGGTTAATGTGCCGCTGGCGTTCGTGGCGGCTTTGCGCCAGACACCCCAGAATTCGCAGTGCTCCAAAAATTTATCATCATCAGCCAGATGGGGAACCACCTGACGGCTGGTCCAGGCTAAATGGTCATGCAGTCCGGCGGCATTGCCCGCATTGGCATACGCGATGGCATTCGTTGTTCTGAATGCGGTACGGGCATAGGTGCCCGGCAACCGGCTTTCAATATCAGCCTGATTGCGGGCGATCAATTTTGACAGTGAGGGGGCGTTATATGGCATTTAAATCCTGCTTAAATGGGTTTTAAACGGCATTGGCAACACGCTGCCATCGAATAGCGTGAGAGTGACAGTCAATAACAGAACACCCGGTTCAGGTGCCGTCGCCATAACATCAATTTTTTTCACGTGACTATCCTCAGTCAGCCAGGCCAGTGCTTCGTCAGCATAGGCTTTAGCACGGTGCAGCACGGCGGACAGTTGCTTTTCACGGGCGAGTAACCAGAGCCGGCTGCCAATGGGGCGATCGTTAAAACTGTCACCCCACCAACCGCGTTTATCTGTGCCTGCCCCTGTGGGCAGTTCATCAGAGTCCAGTGCCCGGCGGTCAGTGAATAATGAAATGATCACGGCGGTGCTGAGTGATTCATCTAGGGCAATATCTGCATTAGCGATAACAATATCTGCACCGTTGATTTGCCACTGTAAGGCGATGTCATTGATTGCATTTGCATTCATCGGGGTTTGCTCGTACTGTATCCGTCATGCTCATAGTGAATATGGTCTTTACCGCTCGTTTGGCCTGACAGATGATCTTTCGCCTGGCTGACGCCGACTATATCCACATTGCCCGTAAAGCGGGTTTGTGGCGTATCAAACACAATATGCTCTTCAGCCACCACTTCCAGCCGTTTGCACTGAATGCGGATAACGCCATTTTCAGTCAGCAGAATGTGATGCCCTTCCAGATGATAGACAGCACTGTCACCGCTCTTGAGGTTCCCCAGACGGCAACTGCGGTTATCCACGGCAATGGCGACCAGATGCTGGCGAACGCCGCCCACGGATAACACAATCGCTTCACTGCCCGCAGGCGGGACACTGGTCTGCCCGTAGTTCTGGAACCGCTCGACGTCATCGGCGGTTTCTTCAGCCAGCAGTGATACCTGAATGTTTTGCTGCTTCAGGGTATCGTTAACAAAGTTGACCACACCCCGCGAGACCAGCAGCCGGATACGGCGGGACAGGCTGGCAGTAAATTTATTGAACTGGGCTATCATGGTTTCCACCTGACATCTTGTTGAACTTTCTTTTCCGGGTCGGCGGGTTCGGTGAAGCCGTCACGGGGCATTAATTCCAGCCGGGTTATCGTGCCATTGTCGTTATCCAGCAGGTAATTCACGGCGACGATCAACAACGGATCATTGGGAAATCCGGCTTGAGGGGCCTGTAATTGCACCATTTCATTGGGCTGCCAGAGTTGGCCATTCGGTTTAAACCAGCCACGGATGCCCACGGTTGCGGTGGTGGCATGGGCCATTGCCCGCTTTTGTTCCCACGCGGCGCGGGCAGTGCCTTTGGCTTTCGTCATGTTGTCATCGGCCAAAAAGATAGTCGGGCGGTAACGGGTAATGGCGGGGTCCCGTGCATCCATATAAATGGCGGTTGACTGTACCGGGGTTTGGGTTTCACCCCAGCGGCCACCCGCTGCTGCCGCGCCTTTGACGCGGTAGAGGCTAAACCGCTCCTGCCAGGATAATGAGGTATCCAGGGTTTTGATTTTGACGCTGGCATGCGGGGCATTGCCCAAAACAAGTGTCGCCACGGACTGGCTGCCTGCGGTGGTAAAAACCAGTTCACCTGCGGCATTACTGGTGACTATCACGCCACGATGCCGGGCAGCACGGGACAGGTTGTCAAAGACGGTTTCACCCGGCTCGATTTGCCATTGACGAAATACGGCAGCGGCGGCTGTATCCTTGACCTGCCAGCGAACGGTGACCCCGAACGGCTGGCACAGGTCGTTGGCGATGGTTTCCAGACTGACATTGCGCCACTGTCCCTTACCATGAATGGCGGCACAATCAACCAGGTCGCCCGTTTTATCCCGGCCGGATAACGTAATGGTACGCTCATCGGCATTGATACCGACCGCCACCGCATCCACATAACCCGTGACCACCCGCTGGCCGTTGATTTCCAGCTGGCAGGCATGGCCGGGCGTCAGCACCAGCGGTGAATCCGTGTTTCTGACGGTAATGCCCAGGCTGAACTGGCCGGACATGTCTTCCAGACTGCGGGTGACATCTAATGTTTTCCAGCCGGAGTAGATTTTATTGCCCAGAATCAGCTCAATGGTATTAGTCATGGATCACCTCGACTTCCACACCCCCCGTAATAAATGCCGGGTGACGAATACCATTGCGGCGGATAAAACGGGTCAGCTGGGCAACACTGCCTGTTTCACGGTATAGCGTCACCAGAGCCGGTTCCGTGCCGACAACCCGCACAGCGCGGGCGGTCGGTAATGCGCTGGCGGTGACCTGCATTTGTTGCTGAAACACAATGCGAAAATCACGTAACTGTTCTGACGTACGGAACCAGCCTAAATCCCCGGTCTCCACGATCAGCTGCATCAGGGTGTCATCCAGTTCGGCGCGGGTCTGGCGGACATCCCCCACGGTTTCTATCAAAGGAATGGCGGCATTGGCCGTCAACGTCTCAGTCAGTTCCACCCCCATCTGAGGCGCATCAGCGGGTTGCAGTGGCATCAGTCCACGCTGAAACGGGGCCTGCGTTAATGCCGGGGCTGGTTGCTGACTCCGGGCAGAAACCGACGCGGCATTCAGCGTTAAACCCGCCAGTTCTTTTGCAATGAAAATGCCCGTGGTGGTATTGACGACCTGCTGAAGTTTGGCCACCGCAGGCACATTGGAACGAAATGGCGACTGGATACCCCGGGCGGTTTTACGTAATGCCCGGTTAGCGACATCCGGCGTGGCCACCTCCGCCATACCGGAAATCAGGCCGCTGATATCATCAAACAGCTGGTCAGGCGCATTAATTAAATGCTTCAGGGAACCTTTCAACCCCAGCGCCGCCCCCAGTAACTGATTCATGCCCGAGTTGGCGGGCAGGCTGCGGATACCGTTTACAATGGTACTGAGGGTATTTTCAACTGCACTCAGGCGTTCAGTGGCCTGATGAACCGCCCGGGTGAACGTCTCCCAGTTTTGGGTGATATCCTTTAGTGTGCTGTCGTTCAGCGTCCTGTCGTTCAGTTCCGGCCGTTGGGAAACAATGGGGGCCGTATTATTGGCCGCCGGAACAAACGTCACGGAAAACAGGGCCACCCCGCCTGTGTAGCAGGATTCACGGACTGTGTAGGTCTCAATCTGTACCTGCTGTTTGCCGTAGTACGGGTGATCCATTTCCCCCGGCTCGGCTTTTTCCAGGGCGGCAATCAGGGCATCCCGCTGATCAAAATAGCGGTCACCGAACACTACCGCCGTAAACGCATATTCCCGCGTAGTCTGCCCCAGATCTTCGGTTTCGCCGTCATCCCGCAACGGGTATTCATGGCGAACGACACGACGGCCGCCGGACACGGTGGCATCATCAATGATGTAGAACGGCACATTGCGAAAGTTCCCTTTGCCCGTGCCGATACGGCTGCGCCATGAGGTGTCATTAAACAGCGTCATAAACTGATCAAATTCCATCAGTACGTCCTCCCGTAGCTGTAGCCGGTGTTCACCCGTAAATCGATATTCTCTGCCTGAACGGATTTAGTGCGGACTTTTAACTCGTCAGCGGATTCAACCACGACAGTGATTTTGCCATCGGCAGGTTTGGCGGGTGGGGGTTCCGGGGCCTGATGCGGGGCCGCCAGTTGGGCGGCTGGATAATTCGGCCAGTTTCCGAATGAATTGGGGCGTTCGCCCGTGAGGTAAGGTGACGGCTTAACGCCCTCTGTTTTGAGCTTCTCATCACGGTCATACCACCAGTTGGTCAGGGGGGCAGGTAACCAGCCCGGCCCTTTTTCGGCATGAGGATATTCTTCAGCCATCTTGTCCAGATGTTTTTGCAGGTTTTCAGTCCCTTCTTCGGAAGATAAAAGAGGAAGGGAAGCCACAGATGATATCGCAGAACCTCGCACATTATTACGCCAGCCCCGGCGATTATCTGGCCCGCCACCATTTCCATTATTGTTATTGCCCTTGTTTTGGTCTTGCCAGTTAGTCACATAGACAGGGACAACCTCAGTGCCATCGCTACCAAGACCACCACCACCGTTACCGCCAGCCCCTCCGGCACCCGGGCCATTTTTGATGTACTGGGCGTAGTTAAAGATTTTCTGACCTGCCCGCCAGGCATAGCGGGCAGCGACGGCGGTACCAATGGCAATTGCGGCTTTCTCAATCGCCGCCGCGTACTTGTCCAGTTCTTCTGGGGTTAACTCATTGATGGCATCCGCCAGTTCCTGAACCGGCTTAGCCAATCTCAACTGCGCGAATCGTTCCCCGGCATTGGCCAGCGAAATCAACGCCGCATTCAGGGTCTGGACGTTTTGTGTCGCCTTTTCTTCCAGCAACCCTTCCTGAATATTGGCCGGATTGGCAATCGTTTTTGCGTCGTCCCGTTTCTTGGGGTCAGCAAACACCATCGCTAATTTCAGCGTATCGCCATCAAAAATATCTTTCAGGTTACCTTCTTTTTGATAGGCGCGTTGACCAATGTCAAACAGCAGATCAGCGGGTTTTTTCAGTTGCCCCGTTTTATCTGTGGGTTTAATCCGACCGCGTTGCCAGAGTGTTTTTAGTTTTTCGGGATCTTTAATGACCTCGAAATAGCCCTGCACGGCCGCGGCCGCCTGACCCGGGTCATTAAATTCCGCATTGGCAACCCGGATCAAGGCCAGCATCTGCTGCTGGTCCACCTGAGATTTCCACTGGGTATCTTTACCCAGTCCCCGTAAAGCAGAGAGCTGGTCGGTAATATTCCCCGTTCCATGCTGACTGGCCGATGCAATCCCATCCAGCCAGTGCTGCATTTTTTCCGGTGACTGGTAGCCCACGTTAAACATCGCCCCCAGTTCTGTCCCGGCGGCACTCGCTTCCATCTTGATGCCGTTGATGCTCAGGGCAATGTTATCCAGATGTGCCAGGGTCGCATCCAGGTTGTTAGTCTGTTCCAAAAATGCCGAAGCCGCCGTGGTTAAATCGTCGGTGGTCAGCTTACGGCGACCCGCCACTTTGCTGATGGCGTCATCCAGCGCATTAACCTGGTCAGCCGTCAGGTTATAGCGGGTGCCCAGTTCGGTCATCTGCTGCTGGCTGTCGGCCACTTTCTTGGCCGCCATCGCCAGACCGCCCCCGGTCACAAACCCCATCAGGCGGTTATCAAACTTGTCCAGCAACCCGTTGGCACCCGTGACCGCACTGGAAAACAGCCGCATAGAGCGGCTGCCCTCCGCGCCAAAGCGGCGGATACTGGCCCCAAACTGGCGGGCACGGTGGGCAACATTGCCCACCAAATCCACAATAAACTGGGTACGGTTAGGTGTGGTCATGAACGTTTCTCCAGCCAGGATGAATACAGCCACAGTTTCGGCAGGGGCAACGCCAGCGCCCAGGCCGGGCCACCCCGCAAACGCTGGCCGACATACAAGGCAGTGCGCTCAATGGCACGAACGCACTGCAAACTATCGCCCCTCGTCGGCAACCCGGGCCGCGGTTTCCAGTGCCGCGGTGCGGTGCAGGTCAGCGTGGGCAGCAATGAGTTCCAGATCATCCGGATGCAGGGTTTTCAGCATTGCTAACGGCAGGGGACCGTCAATTTTGCCGATACGGGCAATGGTACGGCGCAGCAGTTCGTACCCCATCCGGGACGGGCTGGACAGCAGGGCGGGTCCGTTGGCCGTCACCACCACCCGTTCGCTCGCCGCTTCCGCATCAATCAGGTCACCGGCGGTCAATGGGCGCAGTTCAGCCTCAAATTGCAGTTCAACTTCATTGTCCTTGCCATACGCCAGGCCGTGTTTTAATTCAAAGTGCATTTAAATCTCCTTACATTCCACCGCAATAAATTCAGCGGAAATTTCGCCCTTACTGGTCAGTGTGGTATTGCCGTCACACCAGGCATTGGCCAGCATAAATTTTTCGCCGGTATCACATTCAAATGAAATCGTGGTATCAATGGCGTTCTTAATGGTAAACAGGCTGACCCCCGGTCCCTGCGGGATAACGCAACTCAGGCGCGCTTCCTTGGGGGTCTGCTGCCAGCCGTAAACGCGGGCACCAATCACCGGATCACGGCTGAAGCCGCCCGGTGTCAATGTAGCGCCCTCTTTGGACGGCAACTCTTTCCCGTTGAGGTGAATATAGGCAATGCCCGTATACTGGTATGGACTGGCCATAGGTGAATGTCCTCTTTACAAAATAAACTGGATGGCATGGGCATAGATGCGGAACTGGTTAACCAGGTCGGGGTTGCTGCGCACGTTCAGGCGGTTACGGTCATTGTTGTCCCGCTCCACAATCAGCGTCTGCTTGAACAGTTCAAAGTCCTCAACGAGTCCCGCGAATTCATGCTCGGTGAACAGGGCCAGCAATTCGGTACGGATCACTGACGGCGTCACCACGGCCTGCCCGGCACTGATACGGGTGCCGTCGTTCGCCAGTTTGTGGCGCGGGTACTTCTGCGTAATGCGCACCCGGGTGGCGTAACGCAGATAAGACAGGGTCGCGATGGTTTCCACATCCAGATAACTGGGGTCAGGGTCACCGAACCCGTTCTGGCGGTACATGGTGACCATCCGTTCAATCTGCACATTACCGCCGGTATCCACCGTGAACGTGGAAATACCGTCATACAGCAACAGGTTACGTTCATTCAGCGCCCAGCGGTCACCGCGTGCGGGCGGCAGAATACCCGGTAACTGGAGGGTTTGCAGGGGACGGGCCGGATCAATGCTCAATGACCCGACAGCGACAGCCGCCAGTGTGGCGGCCCACAGGTACGGCGGCTGGGGTGACAGGCCCGTTGCCAGGGTGGAAAACAGATAATCATTGCGGGCGGTGCCAAACGTGGAAATTTGCGCCAGCGTGCCCCGCTTCGCCATCCAGCACAGGCCATCAATCATGTTCAGTGGCCCCCAGCGATGCTTCAGTTCGTCACGCAACAGATTCAAATTGAAGGTATCCGTAAACGGGTTGACGATGTAGTTCCACCAGGTATCACCGAAGGCGGTAATGGCGGTGGATAAATCCGGGTTGCCCGTAGCGCCGCCCAACGGCGTAATGCCGACATTGATCCCCGCTGGCAGCATTTCACCGTCGTAGTAGTTCACCCGGACATCAATATCATTCCCTGTGGCCCCGGACCATTTGGCGGTTAACAAGACGGTATCCGAGAGGGATTCACTGCTGGCGATCACGGGCAACGTGTCATGGGCGTTAATGGCATCCCGCACTTTGCCTGCCATCGCCACTGCATCATCACCCGCTTTGACCGTGACACGGACCGGAATACCTGCCACCATCAGGGCAATCTGTCCGGTCTGGGCAGCCGTGCCCGCCAGCTGGATTTTGCCTGCCGCTTTTACCCCATTGGCATCATCATCAATTGCCAGTCCCCACAGGTCGGCAAACGCATTGCCCCGAATAAAGGCACCCGCCATTTCAGCCAGCATAGCACCACGGCCAAATGCCGCTTCAGCCGCACTGACGGAGGTAATGCGGAACGGTTGCCCGGCAGGCACCTGCCCGGCCGCTGTGCGCAAGCCTAGCAACAGCGTTTTATGCAACGTGGGCGGGGTGCCGGTGACGGCGGCCGAATTATCGAATTCGATGTAGCACAGTGGCACACGGATATTGGACGGGATTTCATTAAATGAGATCGCCATTATTGTGCTCCTTTCTTCAGTTTCAGGGGGGCAACTTCAGTGACGTCGCCGTCTTTCAGGCGGCGCAGCCAATACGCGGTGCGGGGCTTGCGTTCCCCTTCAGTCGCCAGCGGTTGACAGGTTTCCGGGTCACGGACGACCAGTCCGTTCGCGGGTTTCAGATGCAGTTCGGTCATGGTGCCTCCTGAGTAGGCAAGTGGATTTCGGCTTCCTGTTCGGGCGTGCCGTCGGGTTGTGCCCATTGTTGGTAATGGGTGGCATAGTCATCCAGTTCGCTGGGGTCAATGGGGTCAGGCAAGGGCTGTGGGGCATCAAAATAAAGGCCATAGACAGCCACCCCCGCCTGGCTCTGCGTATCACTCCACAAATTGGCCACCTGCGTCAGGGTGAACGTGCCCGCAGGCATCATCCGCCGGTTATTCAGCCAGCCTGTCAGCCGCTCAACGATTTGGTAAATCCCCGGGACATCCGTTTGCCGGCCGTTCAGGACCTTGGCGCTGACAAAAATGCCCCAGCTGGAAATCGCGGTATTGCGGATCTCCCCCTGACGGCTGCCCAGCCAGGCGACATAAACCGCAGGTGCCGTGTTGATGATGAGCTTCACGGCGGAATCACTCCACTGTCCCGGATGGGTGTCCACCCGGCGCAGGGTGTTGCCAAACAACGCCTTGATGCCCGTTATCAGGCTGTCTGAAATATCACTGGTGATGGCCATCAGATAAATCCCCGTGATTTGGGACGGCTCCAGACACTGCCGCTGCTGGTGAGGATGGCAACGTCCCCGCTCGCAGGGCGTTCTGCCTCTTTGCTCAGGCCCAGGCTAACGTCACCCGCCGCCACTTTCTCCAATAACCGGATAACGTCTTCCTGATCCTTAGTGGCTTTATCTGTGGCTTCCCCCTCTTCCAGCGTGAAACGGGCCAATACGCAGGCAATTCTGACCAGGACAACCGGCACCGTTTTTAACGGCAGTGTCGCACGGCCATCGATATAGCCATCAATGGTGGCGGCGGCATCATCCAGCGCAATCTGGATCAAATCCTCACGGGTACGCTGTAATGCCTCCGGTGACAGACTGTGAAAATCATCAATCTTGCCGTCTGTCAGGGTATGCAGGTTTTCACGGCTGTAACGGGCGTACATATCGCTCAGTGTCGCATAGCTCATTTTCTGCCCCGGTGACCGTTCGCTAGGGGTGGCTGGTCGGTGGATGGCGGGGGCGTTACCGCATCTGTAGGGTCTGGATTATCCAGCCCCCCTTCCGGGTCATTATCAGGATTTGCCGCGATAACCGTAACAGACAGACGGGGGTCCGCTTCCAGTACCTCCAGCTCAGCCAGCGTAACGGACGGCAGGCTATTTTCCCCAAGTTGCAGAACAAACCCCGCACGCCGGTAGCCATCATGCGCGATATTGACGACACTGACCCCCACCAGTTCAAGGGGCGAAAGGGTCTCCAGCAGCGACGCAGTATTCGTTTCATCAGACATAACATTTCAACTCCTGTTAAAGCGGATTTAAACGGGGTGTAAACCCCGTTTAACGGGTCATAGCAGATAGTCGCCAACAATCAGTTCCAGACGGCCTTTCATCTCATTGCTGACCGTGCCACCCTGACTGTCTACGGTCAGTTCACGTTCCAGCAGTTGGGTGGCCAGTTTTTCCATGGACGGTGGCACCACCAGATGGGTCGGACGAATGGCCAACGGACGTCCGCCGTCGGCCTTGAATGCCCGCATGGACTCAATGACTGACCAGACGTTATCCGCGTTCAACGTCGCTTTGGCGGCATAGGCCAGTTGCCAGAATGAGTACCCGGCTTCACAGCGGGTATCAACACCGTAACGGATCAACTTGCGCATGAAGTTCTCTTCGTCATCGACTTTGTCCATCGCGACTAACTCAGGCGCTTTACGCTGCTGGAAGATCACCGGCTTGATGGCACGGGAACAGTCGAGCACAAACCACGGCTGCCCTTTATAGCCGTCTTCCGTGAGGATATTGCTGACGTGTTTTGCGTCGCCCTTGCCATCCGTTGCCGGGTAAACCGGGTGGTCAGTATCGAAGAAGTTTTGCTGGTCGTAACAGAGGGTTTTAAACCCGTTGCTTAACGCGCTGAACGTGAGTTCATCCGGCTGAACGCCCGCCGCACGCCCCATTTCGGTAAACAACGGGGCATAAATTCCCACGTTGTCATCTTCAATGTCGTCACGGTCAACCCCGACAGTACTTTCAAACGGGCGGTTAATCAGCTGGTAGCCGTGTGCCTGCATGTCATTGATAACGCGGTCACCAATCCATTCACGCATGCCCGGGAATTTCCCCAGCCAGCCATAGGTATTGGATTTGGTGGTACTGGGCACCACAGTGGCGATTTTTTCGTACTGGCTGGGGGCGTCTTCCAGACCGTTCTGAAAATCGCCGTTCCAGCCCGTGAACAGGCTTTTGATTAACGCAGGAGTCGCAATAGCCATTATTTTCTGGCTCCTTTTTGTTTACGTTTCAGGAATTCTGCCGTCGTCAACCCTTGCAGGCGGGCCGCTTCTTTATCGGCGGCGGACAACACGGCCAGACGGTTAGGCTGACGGTGCTGGGGGGTCTGGCGGCGGGTCAGGGCAGTGATACCGCGGCGGCCGGAAATGGCGGCATTGAGTGCAGCAATACCATGCTGGTTGGCTACCGTGCGCAGGTAGGGCACTTCCGCCGCGACAACCCGTCCGCTCCGGCGGGCAGCCGCAATAATGTTTTCTGCACTGCCGCCTTTGGCATTGGCATTCAACACCGCTGCCGCACGGGCCAGCAGGTTATAGGCACGGGCGGGCACAAATTTAGTCAAATCAACCCCGTTCAGCGCCGCCTCTTCCAAAATTTGCTCGACTTCCGTCAGTTCAGCGGTGTTGTCATCAATCAGGTCGGTGACTTCCGTGGAGATCACGTCAGCATCTGGCGTACTTTCAATCACCGCCTGCGTATCCAGGGCGATCTGGGCGGACGCTTTCAGTGCTTCCAGCGCGGCTAACGCCTGGGTCAGCAAATCGCTGGCCGCTTCGTCGGTCAGTTCGGTGGTGTCTTCAGGCAGTTCGATGCCTAATAGCTCCAGCAACTGCAACAACATGTCATTCATGGGAAAGTCCTCTGTGATAGGGGATGGGGAAATCAGGGTATCCCGTTGCGCACTCAGGGCCGCAATGGATTGCATACCCGTCAGACCGGGATCATTGGTTAATGCACCCATCCGCAGGTAGAGCGGATGGCCGGATTCGTTATACGGAAACACGGCCGACAGGTAGGCCCACTCGCGGTTATCCACGGCCTGCTGTGCCGCCGGTGTCAGTGACAGCCGGACGAATAGCCCAACGCCCTCGCGCCATTGCATATTATGGCGCGGGTCACGCAACCAGCCCGCCGCCCGCGCTTCAGCGCACGCCTTGGCATCATCATCCTGTTTCAGCGTCACGTGGTTATAGTCAAACAGCACGGGCTGGACAATCGCCGCCGTCGCCGCAATAAATTGTTCGGCAATGTTGGCATCGATAAACCACTGCCCGCCGGGCACATCGTCCGGGCGCCCATCCCGGGCGCTGAAATACCCGGCAGGCAGCAGTTGATACCAGCCATCAGTGCTGTCTGAAATCACGGCACTCAAGATGGCGATACGTTTTTTTGGGGTTGGGATTCGGGTTTTCATGCCGCTATTGTGAACGGCGAAGCAATTAGGGTGGGTTTGTGGTAAATCACACCTTCACAAGGCAGGAAAAAGAAGAGGCAGGGGACACGTAACACTATAGCGCGTTTAAAACCCGTTTAAAAATGTCAGGAACCGTTTAAACGGGTTAAAGGCGAATTATCCCCTGTCAACGGTGCTGTAGGGCCTCAGCGTGCTGCTGGTTAATGATATCCACGATATCGGCAATTCCCTGTCTGGACAAGCCCATATAAGGCCGGGCCGGCACCGCCGCGGGGCCGGGGGGCATGGTTGGCAGGCCGCCCCATTGATGGATCGGGGCGTAGACCTTATTGGAACCAATCGCCGCACTCACGGCATCATAGGCGGTAGACAATGACAGCGCCAGCCCGCCCTGCGTGCGTTGCAGCATAGGTCCCGTGTATCCGCGGGCATCCAATTTGGCTTTATAACGGGGTGTCAGCGGTGTCCACGGTTGCCCGGTGGCGGGGTCAGCCTGGTTAGCAAAGGCGTCTTCGCTTTCGCTGGCCAATACCGCCGCCACCGCGCGGGTAATGGGGGTTGAATCCATCCCCAACTGCATCACGCGCTGGAAAGCATGCTGAATATCCCGGTCATCAAACCGGACATCTAATTTCATAAATTCCCCTCCAGAAGTTCATAATGCCCGTTGTGTAATGCTGTACGTAATGCAGACAACGGCAAGGTATTGACCTGAACGGCCCCGCTTGTCAGGTTTTCCATTAGGCTATGCTGGACAGGCACATACACCACCGTCCTGCCTGCCTCGCGTTCGGTGGCACTGATATACAGCAATTGCTGGCGGGTTTTGTCCAGTACCACCGCCGCAGGCTGGCCGATAATGGCGGGCAGTGCCTGGTATTCTGCCATCGTTCCGCCTGATTTTAGGGTGGTTTCATTCACGGTCAGCAAACGCGGGGCAGACTGACTGAACCGCTGTTCAAGCGCCAGCGCGATACCGTCTGCCACAAACCCCAGCGATTGCTGACTATTACCGGTATGACGGCGGGTCATCACCTGACCGACCCATTGGGCAAAGGCCTGCTGCCGGGCGGGCGCATTATTCAGGGACTGGATCACCTGCTGGCGCAGCTCGCGGTTCTGCAACTCGAGCAGTTTGCGCGCCATGCTGATATCAGAACCCATCGCCAATTGTCCGGCATTGTTTGACCAGCCCGCACCCGTGGTCATTTTCTGACTTCCGCGCTGGAATGTCGTCGTTTCGGACTGATAAATTTCGCCGGTCCGTTTATCAACCCCGGTTTCCACTTGCTGACTGCTGATAGCGCCCGTGCTGGATTCGACGGTTAACCCCATTCGTTTGACCTGTGCGGCCGTCAATGCCCGTACCCGGCAACGGCAGCCCCAGTCATTAGGCGGATAGAGCTTTTCCCAGAGGGGGTCATCATAGCGGAATACCCGCCCATGCATCGCGGCATGGCTCTGTCGGGTGCGGCCATCCATAATGGCGATATATTGCCAATAGGGATGGGTATCGGCACTGGCCAGTTGCTGCTGGTAACGCCCGGCCTGATAGGCGGTTGCCACATTGGTGCGGTAAATGGTCGCCAGCCGTGACGGGCTGCCCAGTTGAACCTGTTCAGCATTGCCGTCACTGTCAACAATGACCTGTTTTCCCCACCATCCTTGCTCTTGTAAGCGAGGTGTCAGGGTATTAATAAATTCACGTTCAGTGATACCTTCGCTATTTGCCTTATCCACCTGCTCCCGTAGTGTGGTCAGGATATCCAATCGCGCCGCTTTGGCGACGGTAAATGCCCGCGCATGCACTGCCGAATTAGCTTCCTGCCAGTTCCAGGTGATTTCATAGCCCTTGGCGCGAAAATAATCGACCGCAAGTGCAGGCTCCAGTTTGGCGGCATAACCTAAATCAATGGGTTGCGGCATTTAATCGTCCCCACAGTTCGGCGACAAACATCGCCCGGTGTAACATATCGGCCAATTGATCATCATCCATTCCGGCATAAAGTTCGGCCGCTTTTTGTTGGGCTGCGGCATACCCGCCCGTTTCCAGTGCCTGAATCAGGGGTGTGAGTAAGGGATCAACCGCAGATTGCCATTCCTGCCCACTGACGGCACCCGGCATCGTATTGACGGATACCGTAGCCCCATCTGCTGACAAAACGGCTTCAGGCCGGGCACTTAACATGGCGGCAGAGAAATCCGGTGCAGGCGGTGCCGCTGGCTTCAGGCTGTCTTCATCATCGGCGGCCATCGGAATTTGCAGCTTGTCATGTGCCCACTGCACCGGAATTTTCATGCCGAGACCGACCAGTTGGGGCAATGCAGTGGCGTAAGCCATGACATCCTCGGGTTCAGACAAGTCAAATTCAAACACCGGCTTACGGCGCTGGTTATCAAAAGACTGACAATTCAGCGCATACAGGGGAAAAACCAAATCGCGGGTCAGCGTGGCGGCCAATTGGGTGGCATCGCTGTTGCGTACCTCAAACCGGACCTCATTATGCACATTGCCCAGGGCATTAGTGCTGCTCGCACCATCAGCCTGACTGGTCAATGTGCCGCCCAGCACGGCTTTGGACATGCTTAGCTCTGCCCACGACATCATGGCCATAAAGGGATCGGCGGTGCCATCCGCCGCGTTCTTGAAATCAATCGCCATGGAGCGGGGAATAATGCCGCCCGCATTATGGCCAATGGACATGACGGCCTGAAGCAATGTGCGTTTCTCATTGTCCGTGGCACCGGCAGGATAGGTGCCGACCCGGATAGGCAGGCCGTAAATTTCCAGAAATTCAGCCAGGTCACGCACCGAATAGTTTTTAAAGATAAACGGCCAGACCAAGGTGCGGATAAGTCCGGTACGCGCCAGATAGCCCGATTTGGACTTGGCCACATGCTGTATCCAGCCGAACGGTTGCAGCTCGGCCCCGTCGGCTGTGCCATCCCGCAGGCGCAGTTCATTACGTTCACCCTGTGGGGTTTGAAACCACGCCGGGTCGCGCCATTCCACCGAACGCGGAATAATCAGGTCACCCACAGTTTCCCATTCGATTTCCTGACACGAAAAACCCTTCAAAATGGCGTCGGTGGCATCAAAGACGCAATCCGGCAGCCAGTCTGCATCCCGCAAGATTTCGGTCAGCAGTTCCGCATCGTGGATCTCTTCCCGGCTGGCGTTCGACGGGGGGGTAATTTTCCAGTCCAGTGACTGGAGGGCACGGCGACGTTTGCCCAGTTCCGATTGCAGGTGCGCGTCCCGCTCTTCCATATCTTCCGCCAGTTCGCACTGGGCCAGCAGTTGCCCGCGTTCCGCATCAATCAGAATCTCCGCCGCGCGGGCAGGCGTCAGGCCACTGACCGGATGATCACCGTAATAGCGATGGAGTTGTGAGATACGGGACTCATCATCTGTTTGCCTGTCGGATTTAAACCAGAAACGACGCCCTACGGCATCGACCAGTCGGTTGAGTATTTTCACCAGCACCCCCGTTCAAAATTCGGTAAATCATCGTCATCGGCTGCGTGCTTATCCGGCAGCGGAATAAATTCAATCAGTTGGCCATCCATATAGGTGGCACGGGTAAACATCAGGTAAGCGCCTGCACTGTCGCCGTGGCGCTTCTTACCGTCCGCCCCTTTGCGGCGGTTTTTATCGATTTTGGGCACGCCGCGGATGTTCTGCATTTGCCGCTGGTCGGCAATGATGTCTTCGTCTTTCGGGATAGAAATATCATTGGACTCATACAACGCTTTGTATTTGGGTGACCATTCGCGATAGAAGTTATCGGTAATATGAATCGCATCGACCATATCTTCCCCGTAGCGCAGCAAGAGCGCTTCACCCAAGTAGCCGCCGTTCCCGGTGGCATCGACCGCAATTCCTACCAAACGTGGCAACGCATCAATCACAGCCAACGCGATTTGACGCTGTTGGTTATAGGGCACATCATGCAATTCAACGGTCAGCGATAGCACGCGACGGGTATCTTGTTCGACACTGCCAGCACCAATCACCGACAAGTCACCGTTGCGGGCAAAGTCTTGCCCATACGCATGACGTGTATCAGGATCAAACTGATTAATGATGGGATAGAGTGATTCCGCAATAAACGTCTTAACGGTGCTGACACGCTCGTCTTCTGTCCATGTCATGTGCCCCTTTGGCATACTGAAACGCACAACCCGGCAATGTTCATCGGTAGCACGGTCAATCAATACGCGTGGAATATAGGCCCCTGACCCTTGTTTAGGTACGCAATAATATTCTTCCAGCGCATCCTCTTCCGTGGCGGTATCTTTCAGCAGATTGGCTTTCCATTCTTCCTCGTTTGCCTGCGACCACGGCTGGCGTCTGACCTGACAAATACGCTGATATAATCCCTCGTTGCAGGCATCATCCAACGTAATCGTGTGAATGGAATAGCGTTTGCGCCCAGCGCGGGAATCCTGGATTAACTCATTAAACAGGTTTTCATTGCCGTTATGGGTAGAAACAATACGGACCTTTGCCCCCCACATGGTGAGCGCCAGTGCCGCTTTCAGCACTTCCGCCAGCTTCTCATGGAACGCAGCCTCATCAATGGTGACATTGCCCTGCATCCCGCGCAGGTTTTTGGGATTACTGGACAATGCCTGCACCTTAAAGCCACTGCTAAAGTAAATAATAAAGGTCAGAATATCCTGGTCTTCATCTTCGAAAACCTCTTCGCCCACTTCACCCGCGGCCAGTCCATACGCTTTGGCCCACATCGCCGCCGCGTCAATAAACTCACGCGCCATTTCTTTATTCGACCCGATATAGAAATGGTTGGTGCCGCCCGCTTCGCGTGACAACGCAGCCGTCAGTGAGGCATCCGCCGCTTCTGCCCAGGTCAGCCCTGTCCGGCGGGACTTTTCAGCTATCTTGAGGACGGAATCATCCGCTATCCAGCGCCGCTGATAGCCCAGTAAGACGGCATTGGGATCAAATGCCGCGTCATTGACGGCATTGATAATAAATTCGGTGGCAGGATTCGTTTGCATCAGGCGATCCCCAAAATCTGTCGGCGGATATCGGCGGCCGCATCGGCGGTCAATCCAGCCTGTTTGACAATTTTTTCTGCCTGCTCAGCCGCTTCAGCCGCAAAGGCGGCGCGGATTTCTTTCTCACGCTTGGTGCTGGTCATGGCGGCTTGCTCAATACGGGCGGCCACCAGGGCTAACTGTGCCAGCGCTTTAGGTTCAACCACATTGTCACCTTCAGCCAGCGACATACTGGTTTCAAACGCGAGGGATTTCACAAACTCCTGCAATAACTTACCCACATCAGAGGTCGGCGCAGAGCCAAGGCGGGACACCCACACGTCCGCAATCTCGCGGCCTTCACGAATTTTCGCCCCTAAAGTTTCCATCCGCGAAGCATAGCGGTTTAGCCCTGTGCGGGAAATTTTAAGGTCTTCAGACAGGCCGGCGTCATCAATCAACTCATTCACGGCCCCCCGGATATCTTCCTGCGTGTGACGTTTATCACGCAACAGCGCATGTAACTGATCACGAATGGCCGCCGGTAATAAATCGATTTTAGAGGGACGCCCGCGCGTTTTCTTATCCGTCATAACCCACCCCGGAGGCGAGGACGCTTAACACCCGGCACCTGACTTCGACCTTCAGCCACATCCAAACCGCGACCCGTGATAGAGGCAACGAGGCAGCCCGCCACATCTTTGGCCGCACACAAACCCTGTTCTTCTAACCACGTTAGGTGGGACCGCACCACATCACGGCTGATACGGTGGCCGTAGGCATCCAGACAGGTCTGTAGCACCGATTCATTGGCATCACCGCCACATTCGGTGAGCGAACGCAGCAGCACCAGCCGCTGGTCAGCATTTAAGATTTCACGCATGGCTGACATTAGCTTTTTTCCTTTAATTCGTTCTGTAATAACAAATCACTTAAATTGCGCAATTGACGTAATTCCGGTAACACCGCACTGAGGTCACCCCGCAATTGGGCAATCTCCAGTTGCAGGCTGTGCAGTTCCTGCCGGTTGGGTAACGTAGACAGCGAGTTTTCCAGTTGATTAACCTGCATCTTCAGCACTTCCACTTCATCACGTTTGGCGTAGGTTTTACTGAGCAGCACCAGAATGACGTTAAAGGCCGTGGTGGCGGCTGCCCAGACCATGGCCCAGTTTTCTCTAAGGACGTCTAGCATATTTATCCCTGAATTCGATATGTTCCTGGCACCCGATACACCGTTCAAAGGCGGGATTGATCGCCAGCCGGGCCGGATCAATGGCCTCGCCACAGTCAAAGCACACCCCGTTGCCTGACTGTGCCGTGCGCTGAAAATGCGCCCTCAGCGCCCGTTCACGATGCCATTGTTCCAGCGCACAGGCCTTATCTATCAGCCTGCTCATGGTGCCGTTCCTGTTGTTGTGCTGCCCAGGTCTGAATGGCCCGAAGCCTGTGCTCCAGTGCCTGACTCCACTGGCCGTACTGGCTGGCATGGGCCAGCAGGGCAGCGGGGGTCCCTGACCAGGGCGGTGCGGGTTTGGGGGGCAGTTGCAGCAGGGACGCGGGGATCACCGGACAGGCCGTCACGATCAACGGCGGGGTGACCGTAACCGAAGGCGTGCTGGTAGAGCTGCAACCCGTCAGGACCCAGGCCGTTATAACCAGCCCCATCACGGGCCAGTGCAGCGGGGATTTGGTTTTCAATGCGTTTGGCCGTCTGGGATAACCCCGCAAGCCGGGCATACACTTTGTTAGATAAGTCTGCATTTTTCTGTAATTGTGCCTGTTGTTCTGTCACCAGTTGATGGAGGGCCGCCGCATTCAGTTCGGCCAAGGCTTTTTGTGACTGATAGAAGGTCAGCTCTGCGGCCTGACGGTTCTGGATCTCGGCATCCACCGCAGACTGCATGGATTGGGTGACCCACCACGCGGCCATTCCCCCGCCCAGTGCGGCGCTGACCATCGCGGTCAGGCCATAGCGATAGATAACGTTCATAGACCGATCTCCTTATCCCGCTTAATAGCAGCTTGTTTGGACGCCTGATTCTGGGTTACCCAGGCGGCCAGATAGCCGACAAACAGCCATTCGGAAAGCTGGCCTGACAGCGCAGACCATAACAAAACAAGGGTACTGGCCACCCAGGCACCGAACAACGTGGTGTCGGACGTCGAAAAACGCCCGGTAGCAGGATTGGTGAGCAGTTGCTTAAGCATGGTTAACATGACTACCTGCCTTCGCCAGACGGATATCCTGCGCATTGACCGACGCCCAGCCGCGGCTGAACAGGGACTGGTACGTGGCGTTATGGCTATACAGCGGAACCTGGCCGATATCGCTTCCGGCCAGTGCCTGCTGTAAACAGCGCTCACGCCCGTGTTGGTAAATGTCGTAATAACGGGGGTTACGCAGCGCCGGGATTTGCTTTTGCAATAGCGGTTCAGGAATAGGATGCGGCAGCATTACACCACCTCCAGTGCAGCCTGAATGAGATGATCCAACCGATTGAACCAGCCATTCAAAAATCGTTGTTGCAGGGGATTGCGGGCGATAATCTGGGCATAGTAGCGGGCACGCTGGTTCATCAGGCGGTGTAACAGATAATCCGGGGCGATGGCGGCAATGGCGTCGCGGGTTTTACTGCCCAGAATCCCGTCATCACGCACGGCAACCGCACGTTGTAATAACCGGATGGCAGAAACCACGCCATGCTGAACGGCACTGTCAAACAACACCAGTGAAATACCGGCCGGCACACGTTCGCAGCCTGCCTGCTGCCAAAAATCCCGATAGTAGATCGCGGTCGCGTCTGCCTGGGTTAATGCACGAATATCCAGTTGGGGGTAACTGCGTTTGCTGATGCCGTATTGGGTTTCACCGCCACGGTCATGGGGATCATTGACATAACCGCCCTCAACAGGCAGCAGGTAATGAATGGCATGGAGGAACGCGACACTGTAGGTATTTTGAGTCATGATAGCGACCTGTAAACAATGGGTAGCTCATCATCGGTTTTTGGTGGGGAAAGTTGGGTTTGTGGGGTATCAAACAAAAACCCGCCGCAGCGGGTTGGTCTTTAGTCGAACAGATCAGGCTGGCCGCGTTTACGGTGCAGCGCTAACTGTTGTCGCAGTATCGCATAAACGGTCGAGTTGGTCAGAGAATATTTTCGGGCTAACCCATCCACATTCCCCCGGGAACGGCTCCAGTCACTGAATAACTGGTTATCACGTAACGCGGCTTTTAATGTCTCACCCGTTGGCAGATAGACAGCACGGCCACCATAGTAATGTGCCAGCGAACCGACCAGTTTACTGGCTGACAACCGGGCGGCGGGTTCATCGTAGCCCTGCCGCTGTAGTTCCGTGCTGAACAAATCAACCATATCGGCCAGTAGTTGAGGCCAGCGGGCCTGTAACTCCGCCGCGGGGATAGTCTCCAGCTGATCTAATAGCTGGCCTAATGCGTCATGACTCTCGGCAAAGAGGGGTAGATTTCTCATATTATCAAGCCATTAATAATTAAAGTTGTAATACCAGATTATGAACCCACTCAATATTGAAATAACTAAGATTCCAATGCTCTTATCACTGTTAGCAGGGCGCTCTTGTGCAATGGCTATTAATGTTTTCCTGCGAATAAGATATACAGGCAGAAAGACGATTAATAACAATAAAGTCAAGGCGCCCCACCAGACTGGCGAATGCCCGCGGAGTCGGTTCTGTTCATCACGATATGTGCCAATCCGATTATGGTACGCATCAAAATAAACCCAGAATGCCGCCGCAATCGGTATCAATGTAAAGAAGAAACTACTAAGTTCACTATCCATTTAACCCCCTGCTTGTCGATCTAACCACTCTTTGCCACCCGGTAGTGTAGCCAAATCAACACCATATTGCCGCATTTGTTTAAAATAGGCGTCACGCGTATCAGACCCAGATAACTGTTTCTTTTCCCTGGCACTGATATTACTGCTCTGGGCAAACTGCTGTTCTGACGACTGATAAACAGTTTTAAGATAGTTATGGTTGGTCAATGGTTTGTTATCGCCCTGTGCCCGTTTTTCCCGAATACGTTCTACCGTTTCGCTCAGGGCATGGGTCAGCACCCGGTTGACGGAATACAGGTCTAACACCTCTTCCGCCAGTTTCAGTGCCCGGCTGTTGGACAGGTTATTTTTCTCCCGGCGAAAGAGGCCGATATAAGCGACCAACGATTTGGCACAACCACCGGGTAAGTCGGTGAGTTTAGCCAGTAATTGCCGGCTCGCATCATCTTCAAAAATGGCGTCCAGGTGAAAATCGGAATGGCAGATTGGGCAACGGCCAATTTTCATAATGATGGTTTCCCTATATTGTACGCCTCACACAGGGCATCATATCCCCGTCGTTCCGGCAGGTGCTGACCTCGCACGTGCATAACGCCCAACATTAGCCGGCCGTGCCACTGTTTCAGGGATTCCAAAACCTGACAGGCCAGTGATGCATTCAGCCAGCCCACTTCGGCTACGCCGACACCCCCATTGATTTTGGCTGTCTGACGCTGGACAAACTGGTTCAACGCAGCTTCAGAGCCGTCAATCACAAATTTTTGCTGGTGCATGGTGATCCAGATGGCCCTGATTTTGCCGATTTCGGGTGCTTTGGTTTGGCCGTTTAAACGGGGTTTAACCCGTTGCTGATCACGTTTAAAACGGCGTTTAAACCCGCGCTCAACGAAAGCATCATAGGCGGTTTTTAATTCTACATGAGACATGTCGCGGCAGGATACTTTGCCCGTCGCGGCAAGCAGTGCCGCACGGTAGGTTTCGTCATCCAGTTTAAGCTGGGTTTTGGCGATATGGATGAGGCGAATAAGTTGTTGACTGGTCATGAATCACCTCACTTATATGCCACACAGCCGGGCTGACAACCCCCGCGCGGCCAGTCATTGCAACTATCACAGAGATTGCGCTCGGGTATTTCAGGTTGTTCAAATGCCGCACAGATAGTATTGGCGGCGGCGATGATGATATTTAACTGCGTCTGGTTAATGGTGATGCCCGGTTGCTGGTTGCCCAGCTCTTTTGTAATGGCGACAACCAGTGAAATTTGCTGAACTTTACTCATCAGAACCTCCAGCTATCAAAGCGCCTGTCACTAACTCCAATCCCTCGATTTTTTTGTACTGACGGATCAGGGCAGTTGAATTGGGAAAAACAGGTGTGAGGAATGTGAATTTTTTATACATATATGGCATATGCCGTTGCACATGCCGTTTTCCCAGTTGTTTTTCCGCATCAGCAATCCGAGACTTTGGGTACAATGGTTGGGTACAAGAACGCCAGAACAATTTCGTTAACGGGTTATAGTGTTCCGATTGTTCATAACCCCAAGCATTTCGGAGTGTGTTGTTAAAATAAACAATCAAGTGTGTTTTACTCTCTGAAACACGTTCACGATGAATACTAATGACAGTGTCCTGGTATTTGAATTGGACGAGACAAAAATAGCTTTGCAGTTCATTCGCTATTTTTGTCCACTGCTCTTTACTGATATTTTGATTCATAGTTCCCTCACTAATATCAATTTGCCTGAATTTTGGCGTAAGCCAGCCCTGACAGATTTACGCCATTTTTAAAAGTTATTTATTTTCAGTTTGTTACATTAAGCCGGGATTAAATGTTCAATTCGGACTAAATACGGTTCGGTGCTGATTTCCACCACGGTCATATTATTTAAGTCCTGCGCCGGCTCAATTGTTCTGACGGTCTGGCCGCCCCGTAAAATCCGGTTAGGCTGATAGATAAAACAGTGCCCTATCGGGAAACGCTGGTTAAACTGCTGCGCTTTCATCCAGCTTTGGGCGGCAACGGATGAGTAGGCAGCATAGTGATTACGTCCGGCCATCTCACACCCCCGCGATATCTAACGCTATGGGCTGGTATCGGTCAGTATCACCAATACGTTCATAGACACGCAGATAGGATTTACTGCCCACCACCTGCAACGCCTCACCAATCGCCACCATCGCCTGAACCCAGCGCTCATCCTCAATACCCAGACGACGCAGCGCCAGAACACGACCCGTGTTAATATCGCCTTCTTTGTCGGTGATAAAGGCCTGGTTAATCAGGGTCTGGATTTCAGGGCGGGCGTCTTCTGTCCAGTCTGCCAGACATTCATCAATCAAGGTCTTGGCCGCCTGCAAACGTTCATCAAAGGCGATTCGGTCTTGCATAGCGCGTTGGACTTTATAACGGCCGTCATAGCTATACAGGGTAACATTGCCTTTTTTACCGCCTTTGACAGCACCGTACTTCTCCGCAGAGAGGTCAACGAATGCCTGTATATCGGCAAATGCCCGCGATTTCAGATCATCAAGCGCTTCATTAACTTTGACAGACAGTTTCACAAGGTCCCCTACCAAAGTGTCACGCTCAAGGTCAATTTCCTTGATGATATCAACAGGAGTTAAGACGCCCTTAGCATCAACCCAGTAACCTTCTGGTGCACTTTGGGTAGTAAATTGTTTTGATTTTATTGACATTATTCTTACCTTTTCGAAATATTAGCGTTAATGGTTAGTGAATGTTGTACCGTGCAGGTGCCTGATGCATCACCAATCCATGCCCGCCACGAGTCAAGTGCTGGCCTAACACATCGGATAAGCGCATCGCTTCTTGATATTCCTGATGGGTATATTCACCCTCAGGACCACTGGCGATAACCTCATGTTTTAATTCGCCTGACTCACTGGTGATGATTAAGATCTCAATTTTTACTGCCATGATATTGCGCTCCTTAATGTAAAGACTCTGACCAATAAACCTGACAACCGGAGTGGGTAAACCAGCCCTGACGGGCATAGCGACCCAGATGTCGATAGTTTGCCTTACCATCCTGAATTAAATGTTCACATAGCGCGTTACGGGCAATTTGAATCCGTGGCGCACTGTCTCGTATCATGACGCTAAGTACCGTAAAGCCTGCCTGTGTTAACGCTGAGATAGCGTGTTCAGCACTACTGAATGCCGTGGTTAATGAACAACTATTCATAGTGTTGTCCCTTCCAAATCTTTGACGGCTGCCCGAATGTGTTTTTCAGTCAATGTCTCATTCGCCCCTGTCGCAAACATGGCCGCCAGCCGCAAGGTATGGGAAACAGTCCGCAATGCGCCCGGACGTTCTGCCAGTTGCTGAACCAGTGCGCGCTCCTGCTGACCCAGACCCCACGCCGCCGATATCGCCTGCACGTCATCTTTTTTGGTTTTCAGGATCGCCACTTTCTTGGCGATGCGGCTAAACAGACGGGCAAAATCCACATTGCGGGAATTACCGCCTGTCAGCTTGGAATACACCTGATGATTGCCCACCAGTGCCAGCCCGATGCCGGTTTCTTCCTGCAAAATCCGCAGCTCTTCCAGTACGGGGTAATCAAGGTGATCGGCTTCATCAATGACCAGTAACCCCGATGTGCCGCGCAGCTTGCGACGAACGGCCCGCCCCAGTTGCCCTGCACGACGGGGGGCATCACCCAGCCCCAGTTCCAGCGCCAGTTCATACAGGCATTCGCTCAGGCTGGCACGGGAAGGTGACACGGTGATCAGCCAGACATTAGGACGCTCATTAGCAAACCGTTGCAGCGATTTGGTCTTACCCACGCCCGGACTGCCATAGATCACACTGATACACTGGGCTATCTGGGCATATTGCAGGGCACTCCAAATCTGCCTGACCGTTTTAGTCTCGACAAAATCCGGCGCTGACGGCATTTCACTGGCACGGCGGGTGCGGTTTTCCAGCCAGACCGAAAGTTTGCTGGCAATGCTGTCGCTGTTACCCCGGTAGCTTTCATTCATAAACTGGGACAGCGCCGTGCCTGAGATACCACTTTCGCGGGCGATGTGGCTGTAGGTCAGCCCGTCGTTCTCAACCACGTTTCTGATAGCGGCACGAATATCGGCCTGTGCAGTTTGTGCCTGTGTCAATTCAATAATGTTACTCATGGTTCCCCCTAAATCGTGTTTTTCTGCTGTTGTTGATGTAACTGGGCAACGGCATTTTCAAAGGCGTAGTCGTAATCGTTTTCTGTCTCGGCGTGCATATCAACCAGCTCACGACGGACGGTATTGCCTGCGGGCCTGTAAATCTCAACAACGCGGGTTTCCGGTGGCTCAGGTGCTACGGTTTCCGGCATCAGCTCCGCCACTTCCAGTGCCGTCATGCGGCGCTGTGCAGTCGCAGCCTCCTTCGTCCGTTTAACAAACCGCGTCCGGTTGCGGACATGCTCACGGGCCGCCTGCGTATCACCAAAGCCCGATTTCTCAATACACTGGGCAGCACAGATAAAGCGGCCATCCAGCGTGTAACACAGGACAGATTCATGCAGTGACTGCGGATCAAACCTGATGACCACTTTGTTGGGTTTAATGCCCAGCAACTGTTCGCTGTAATAACGGTTCCGGCGTGATGCAATCTTGCCCCCGGCATTCAGGGTAAAGGCGCCATTGTTCACCGTGACCGCCTCGGCTGGTAACAACAGCAAGTGGCGTTGCTCGGCGGTGGCCTTGCGGATAGCACTCATCTGATAACTCTGTTCGAAAGCCGCATCGAAAGACAGTATCCCCTGACAGGCTTCAGTATCCCGCTTCGGTTGCCGGTTCCAGAAAGCGATGCCCTCCGCCAGTACCTGTAAAAAGACGTCGGCATCAATCACCCGGTCACCGTAATTATCCGGCTTTGCCATGGGGTTAGCGCCTGTATAGGCACCCGCTAATGCGGGGTGGCGGTCAACCACTTCCCCCAGCCCGCCGTGGGAAAAGGCGCGTTCAACCGGTTTGGCCTGACCATGACCCCGGCCAAACAGCACGCTGGTCCAGTGCAACTTGATATCCAGCAGGGGAATAATCCCTTTAGGGTCATCCTCCTTCACCTTGAAGCGGTAACGATTGGGTACACCGCCTGTCATCCATTTGTTGGCTGCGGCCCGCGTGTTATCAATGGTGACGTGTCTGGGGATACCGTATTTCTCCACCACATCAGCCAGAGCCAGACGAATGCTGTCGCTGTTTTCGGAAACATCAGTACGCCATGCCAGAATTTTGCGGGTACGGATATCCTGCCAAACCCACGTTTTGGGACGAATGACTTCACCATTAAACCAACGCACGAACACGTTATGCTGATAGCCGTCCCCGTTGATCCACTCCATCGCATCCAAATCCAGCACCGTACGTTCCTGCGCCGGGTATAACCGCATCAGGGCGTGTTCTCCCTCGCGCAGTAATACCACCTGCTCAGCGGGAACGTCACGCTCCAGCTTCCGGCGCAGGGATGACAGGCTGGGGATTATCCAACCCTGTGCTGGCGCAGCTTCTGTCAGGCGGGCATAGCACGTCCGTAATGCAGGCTGCTCAGGGCGCAAATAATCAGCCAGAAAGAAATCCCAGGCCGCCGGGCTGCACTCCGCTTCTTTCTTCCGGCGCGCCGACAAACTATGGCCATGTTGGCTGACCATCGCGGCCAGCCAGTCTGAACGGTCAAACGGCTTGGCCTGGTAGTACCAACGGCGGACAGACGCCGGAGCAATTTTCAGTGCTTCCCCCACGGAATCAAATGCGGTCAGCGTATCAATGCCACTGTCCAGTAATTCCGCCACAGCGATAACCGCTTCACAACGTTCGCGTGCTTTTCCACGCTGTTTTTCATTGGCGTTGTTCCAGCCCTGCCAAAGCAACTCACGGGAATAGTTTTCAGTCTGGCGTTTTTTAATCTCAATCGGATTGCCTGCAACTTCTATCACGCCTTGCTTTTTCAGTACCGCTGCACGGGCAACAGGTGGCAGGCAGCTAATGTGAAACTCAAATGCCTTAGAGCCTTCCCGCTTCCTGACCATATCGTCAGTAGCGAGTTTTTTTAAACGATTCGAGATATTAAAAGGGGCCGTTGGTAAATTCGGTAGCCCGATACACTCTTGTGCTGTAACCCAAATATCCATGTCCCACCCTTACTGTTTCTATTGTCTTGAATAACGGCTTGGCCAGATAACCGCAGGTTCAACCCCAATAGCCTGAGCAATAATTTTCTCCCCTTTGGGCCAAGGCCTGACTAATGCGTTACGTAACGTATCAGCGGCCAGACCTGCCGCTATCGATAGTGTGCGTAAATTTGTGCCACGTTTTTCTAATGCCGCGCGGATATCTGCGCGGTGCCAATCTACGTCTACTTGCGAGATTAACGACATCATGCGATCCTTTATAATATTTATCGGTTCCGATAATCATCAAAGATTATCTGTACAGGTATAAATATATTCGCATAAAAACACGAAGTCAAGATTAATTCGTGTTTTTATGCGCAGTGTAAATCAAAGGCAGGAGCTAGTAATTTCAATGAATGACAAAGAAAAAAACGCAAATGATGACAAAAGTATGCATCGTGTTTTTATACGAAATGAAATAACACAGTTTAAGGATAGACTCAGACAAGCCATGGGAAATGAATCTGGTAACAGCTTAGCTAAAAGATGTGGTATATCAGAAGCTGCGATAAGAACTTATTTATCGGGTAAAACATATCCATCCTTAGATAAGCTAGCTTTGCTCGCAGAAAAATGCGAGGTGTCAATTGAGTGGCTGGCAAATGGCAGTAATGTAGATAGTGCTCCTGAATTAAAGGAAATCCCGGAGCATGTCACGGAAACACAAGAAAAGGTTTGGTTAGAATTTCTACATAGAATGACTCCAGATGAAAGAGATGCAATCATTGCTAAAGTTGTAAGGCTGGGTCTTGCTTCGTTACTACAGATATCACCGACAGACAGTAAGCAAGAACAATTGCCTGAAGACCAGTCTATATCTAACCATGCTCTATTCGTCGCTCGCATGTACGATTCATTGACGGATGAGCAGCGCCAGAGATTTTTGGAATCTATCCGAGACGAAGGGCAAAAGGATACTGACCGCCATTTAAGCGGAAAGAGCAAAGCCAGCTAATGGGCTGTCTGGCCCATTAGTTAAAAAGAATTTAAAGATGATTTAAACAGATGATCGTGCACGCCCTACATTTACCAAAATATGTGAATCAAAAACGTCTAATTCAAAATTTTTCTCATTTTGGTAAGTCTGCACGAGAAGTCGAGGCCGTTCTATAACTCACATCCCAACTCTGTGAATTCCCTGAAATTATTCCCGCGAAATCCCGTTTAATTTCGCCAATTCCCTATTTCTCTTTGTTTCTCATTCTTTGTGGTTCATAACATTCTCTTTACGGTGACAAAGGTTATCTCAGCCAAGAATTGGCGGACGATTTAGCCAAAACCGATGTCACTTTCATCACGAAAAAACGGCGTAACATGAAAGCGCATATGCAAGCTGAGTGGGATAAGATAATGTTAAAAAAGCGTTTTATTATTGAAAGTGTGCCGCAGGCATACAAACTGGCAGCATAGGGAACGCAGCCAGTTTGTAGCATAAGCTCAGGAGGAGATGGTGGCAGGCCCACCGAAGTCCGCTGTCGGAAGCCGGC
>NZ_JBBMXH010000047.1:0-32313 GCF_037996725.1 Xenorhabdus entomophaga | reverse complement strand
GGCTGGCGAGTCAGTCACTGCCAGCCCTTCCAGATAGGTTTTGCCTGTGCCGCGAAAATTACCGTTAAGCGTAAATTCCACGGAGGTAAACAGCAGTTGCCCGTCCCGGTTGGCCTCTAACAAGCGGTGATTGGGGCGCAGTTGTGCATATAAACGCAACGCTCCCTCATCGCCCCGCTCGGCTTTGACCGCGAGCACTTCCCCCATCGCCCCGAACCAGCGTTCATGTTCCGGCCAGATTCGGGCGGTATACAGTTGAGGGTCATAAAGCTCTGCCGCTTCCAAGATCCATTGCGGCTCGATTGTCCGGCCATCAACGGTGTCGCCCTCCATGGCAATACATATCCAGTTCGTCATTAACTGAGACATATCGCATTCCTTTCGTTTGCTTCGGACACAGTATTGCGAATTCAATCGGCCTGCGCGAGGGGCGCAATTCGGATAAATTCGGATATAACGCATAACCGAATGTAGCCGAAGTAAACCGGACGAAAGCCGCCTGCTCACCCTGCATAATGAGGGCACCAAGGAAAGGACGCTTAAGGATATGGCTAAATACTCTGATGAATTAATAAAAGTGGCGAAGTCGCTTTACCTGCGCCGCTATACTCCGGCTGAAATTGCCAGTGAATTAAATCTTCCCAATCGGCGGATCATTTACTACTGGGCGGAAAAGTGGAACTGGGCAGATATGCTCAGTCATGAAAGCGTGGAAGAGGCCATCAACCGCCGTATTGCCTTGCTCAGTGAACGTAATAACAAAACAGCGCCTGAACAGGATGAACTGGATCGCCTGATTGCCCATCATGTCAAACTGATGGCACAGGCGAATAAACATAAAGAGAAGCTGGCTGAGATTCAGGCGCGGGCACAATCCAGCAATGACAGTGAATATGTTTCCTCTGGTGATGGTGAACCGAAGAAAAAGAAACGCTATCGCAAAAATGATATTTCCGCGCTGACAGAAGAAGACTTCCAGACCTTTGTTGATGGCAATTTGTTTGGCTATCAGAAGCATTTACGTGCCAATAAGCATAAGCATGTGCGAAATATCCTCAAATCGCGCCAGATTGGGGCAACATGGTATTTTGCGATTGAAGCCCTTGAAGATGCGGTATTAACGGAAAAAAGCCAACTGTTTCTGTCAGCGTCCAAACCACAGGCCGAAGTTTTCCGCTCTTATATCGTCAATATTGCTGAACAATTCTTCGGTGTGACATTAACGGGCAACCCGATGCGCCTAAGCAACGGGGCAGAACTGCGCTTCTTATCCACCAATAAGAACACGGCGCAATCTTATAGCGGCCATTTGTATTGTGATGAATATTTCTGGGTACCCGACTTTAAGCGCCTGAATGAAGTGGCTTCCGCAATGGCCACCCATGATCATTGGCGTACCACCTATTTCTCAACCCCCAGTGCCAAAACCCACCCGGCCTACCCGTTCTGGATGGGCGACGAATGGCGCGGTAACGATGCCAAACGTAAGAATGTGGTATTTCCCACGGTTGATGAGATGCGCGATGGCGGGCGTGATTGCCCCGATGGTCAGTGGCGTTATGTCATCACAATGGCGGATGCTATCAAGGGCGGGTTTAATCTGGCCTCCATTGAGAAACTGCGCAACCGCTATAACCAAGACACCTTTAACATGCTCTATATGTGCCAGTTTGTGGACAGTGGTGCATCGGTATTCAAATATCACCAACTGGAAAAATGCGCTGTTGATATCAACCTATGGGAAGATCACGACCCTGATGCGGCGCGCCCGTTTGGTGAGCGTGAAGTCTGGGGCGGCTTCGACCCTGCCCGCTCCGGTGATACCAGCACATTTGTGATTGTTGCCCCGCCATTGATGGCTGGCGAAGCCTTCCGGGTGTTGGCCACGTTCTACTGGCAGGGCATGAACTGGAAGCATCAGGCCAAACTGATTGAAGAGCTGTTCAAACGTTATCGCTTTACCCATATCGGCATTGATACCACGGGGATTGGGCACGGTGTCTATGAGATGGTACAGGACTTTGCGCCCCGCCAGACACAGGCCATTCACTACAGCCAGCAGAGCAAAAACCAACTGGTCATGAAGATGATCGATGTGGTCAGTGAAGAACGTCTCGAATGGGATGAAGAACAAAAAGAAATCCTGGCCTCATTCTTGGCTATCCGGCACACCACCACAGGCAAAGGCGGTGCAATGACCTTCGTGGCTGACCGTTCGCAGGAAACCGGACACGCTGACGTATTCTGGGCCATCGCTCATGCGCTGATGAATGAGCCGTTAAATTACGAGAAGAAACGCACCTCTAAATATAAATTTGCAAAGGCAGCATGATGAGTAAGAAAAAGTTAAGGAAGACCGCTAAAGCGCCACACACCAACGACTGTCAACGGAAAATGAGCCTGATCACACTGGGTAAACCCGAGCCGATACTCACCACCATGACGGATTACCAGAAAATCTGGTATGACAACGATTATGATCATTACACCCTGCCAATTGACCGTCTGGCACTGGCGCAACTGACTAATATGAACGGGACGCACGGCGGCATTATCTACTCCCGCCACAATATGATTGCCTCGAATTATCTTGATGGCGGGCTAACGCATGAGAAATTTAAAGCAGCTATCATCAATTTCTTGATTTTCGGGGATGTGGCCATCCTGAAAGTACGCAATTTCTGGGGGGATGTGGTGAGACTGGAGGTGTTACCCTCGCTATACCTGCGCCGCCGTAAGGATGGGGACTTTGTGGTCTTGCAGGAAGGCGAGCCATTGGTTTACTCCCCTGAAGAAGTGATTTTCATTAAGCAATATGATCCTCAGCAACAAGTTTATGGCCTGCCGGATTATATCGGTGGCATTCATGCGGCCTTACTCAACTCGGAAGCCACTATCTTTCGCCGTCGCTATTACCATAATGGAGGGCATACAGGCGGCATGATTTACATCAATGACCCGAATATCTCAGATGAAGCCGAAAAAGAAATAGAAAACAAGCTGGCACAAAGCAAGGGCATCGGTAATTTTGAAACCATGTTTGTGAGCATTCCCAATGGTGACCCTGACGGCATTAAGTTTATTCCGGTCGGGGACATTTCCGCCAATGATGAATTTGCCAATGTCAAAAGTATTAGCTCGCAAGACGTGCTGACCGCCCACCGATTCCCGGCTGGACTGGCGGGCATTATCCCGACCAATGCCGCCGGATTGGGTGATCCGGAAAAGGCGCGCGCTGCCTACCGCAAGGATGAAGTTATTCCCGTTCAAAATATGTTCATGAATGCGATAAATAACCCTGATGTGCCAGAAATATTACATATCCGTTTTAAACAAGATAGCGTAATTTCGGGTGAAGAATGAGCAAGAAAATGGTAAAATCGCGTAAATTCGATACATTAGGAATGAGGAACATGCGCGTATTAAAAATAATCTGCCCTGAGTGCGGCGCTAAGGCCGTCATTCGTAAAACCAACCGGATGCACCGCGAGATTGCCGATATTTATTGTTCGTGTGCGGATGTGGAATGTGGCCATACTTTTGTGATGAAGCTGACGTTCTCGCACACCATCAGCCCCAGTGCGAAAACGGGGGATATTTTGCTGCGAAATGTGATTAATAACCTCAGTTCGCAGCAACGCCAGATGGCGCTAGACCTGCTGCAAGCCAATGCAGCCTGATTTAAATTTTAAGGAGCCACTATCAGTGGCTTTTCTATTTGGGTTTCCAGCTCACTTTTTACTTGCTTAACCAACTCGCCAAGCCAAAACAGGGCAATCTGCCTGTCACTATCATTTAAATATTCCGAACCTCCCATTTTACAAATTAACTCAATACGTTCTAAAAGAATGGAGGTGTTTAAAGAATCTAACATTTTAGCCCTACTATTTGAAATACGACACTTGAAATACTGTATATATAAACAGATGCAAATTAATATAATTGCTCTCTGAATTAATTGCATTAGGTAATATCTGATTGTGTGACTTAGCCGATATTTCTAGAATTTTTCGCTAAAAACTGCTCATAACTTGATTTTGGATTGCGAAAAATACCTTTTATATCAATAGATAAATCTAATTTCTCACAAATTCTCGCCAGTGTGTTTTTTGTTCTCTCGACATAGGTGGGTTTCTCTTTCAGTAAATGGCCAAACATCGATAACCGATAAGGCTGATCGTCAATGGTCAGGCGGCTGCCTCTCAGCAAGGCTTTTGCCATGCCATCACTTATCTCAAAACCGTGTAATTTTGCAGAATTATGTATCCGTTCGACCTTTTTGCGCTCGTCCATCCGTTCCCAGTTCTGGTAAAACTCATCCAGACACAGATCACTTTCATTCACGGCATTGCTAATCGTACTTTGTTCCACCGTACAGTTATTGACAGAACTCCTAGGCGGTGCGGACGCACCGCTAAAACCAGCCTCCGCTAACGCTTCGGCTAACTTCGGCACAATCTTCCAGCTTTTCAGCCGGGTTAAGATAGGAGTGTCCATTCCCACTAATGGCGAGAAAACCCCTTTAATCCGGATCACATCCTCACCGTGGGCGTTGGTTTCCGGTTGGGTTTCATACCACAGGCGGGCGACCAAATCGTCACGACGCACAAACGGGCCACCTTGTGCATTGATATAGTTTGCCCAGTCGCCGTTATCCGCTGCATCATGCACCGCCGCAAATTCAACACTTAAGCCCATCGCCACGTCATGATCTGCCATACGGCGCAATTCACGATAAACCGTCACGGGCGCACCGCCCACAAACTGGAACTGACGAATACGCCAACGCCCCGCCCATGCACTGGCAGCGATAGCGGCTTCTTTCATAGGACGATCACTTTCATCATCCAGCTCGTCATCCATTGCGTAGCCATCAATGTTTTTAGAAATGTACTTCGCCACATAACCCGTTGCAGAGCCTTTCTCTGGATCAATCTTCTCGGCATGAAACCGGGCTTTCAGGGCTTTCTCATTCCACTGTTCAGCTTTTTCATTCCACAGTTCGTGGCGGTCTTCTTGGGTGGCATACTCACGGATAATGTCGCGCACCTGATCCGCTTGGTCTGGCTGCATAAAAAACAGCATATGCCAGTGTGGTGTACCATCGTGATGAGGTTCAGCCACGCGAATGCCAAAGATACGTAGATCATTACGGTGAAGTTTGGCTCGGATTTTTGCCCAAAGACCGCTTAAATATTGCTGGGTATCGGCGGGACTACTGCCGTTCCATTTACGGTTACGATGCCCATGTCGGGTAGTGGCGTGATATTTAGAGGGGGCGGTCAGCGTGTAGAACTCCGCCACATAGCCCAGTTCATTGCAGATATTTTCAAAGCCCCGGATGCGTACCATCATTTCAGTACGGCGGATAGCCGGATTCGCCACACTGCCATAATATTTATCAATCAGGCTGATGCGGTTACCTTCTTCGTCTTCCAGCTCCATCGACTTGATAAAGTCTTTTGTGCGGCGCTTCTGCTCTTTCCACTCTGAAATGGTCATTTTGCTGGCGTAGGTACTGGCCTTTTTGCTGACGCGGTTGATGGCGATTTGCAAGTGCTCGCGCCACTCAGCCGCCAGACGGCGCAGGCGACCTAACCACCATTTATCGGAGGTCATGCGGGAAATAGCCGCGATAGCCGGCGCTTCATCAAAGAAGCTGCCTGTCAGTTTATCCCAGTAAGGCGCGTCCTGACGGTAGGCTCTGGTGATTGCCGCCGCACGCATATAGAGAACATGCGCCCGTTTCAGGTCACTTTCTTCTGGCATCTCGTTTGCAGTTGTTTCCAGTTTCTGAAAAACAAACTGCGCAATATCATTCGCCAATAGCTCGATATCTTCCCGTGACATATCAGGGATACGGTTAAACCGCCCGATATACAGCGCGTTATCCGCTTCAATTTCCTGAATCTGGTAACGGTTGGTCACTAACGTAACTCTGGGTAAGATACGGTCAACGAATGTTTTAGATAAAAAAGCCTCGGCGCGGGGTGTCCCTTGCTCCTTTTCTAAAACACTAGCTTTGTATTGAACATCAAGGCGAACAATAGACGGTTGTTTTCTTAATAACCGCTGAACGCGAGCGCGTTCTTTGATCGCCTTTGCAATCGCCTGATGTTCTTCTTCTTTCTGGTATTGTTCCGCATAGGTTGGGAACGGTCTGGTTATCGGCTGAATGGGTTTATCCCACGGCGTAGAAACGCCAGCAGCCAGAGCTGCATCGTGTGGCATCTCTGGCTGGAATCTGTTGGGTTGGCGGCGCGGTTGGGGTTGTACGCCGCTGGTTACTGGTACTGGGTTCACTCACAAACCCCAGCAGACACTGAACTACATGCCTGATGTGCATTCTCATTAGCACCCTCATAAAAAAAATGTTCAGGTGTTAGCAATGAATATTCATAAAATGAAATATTAACTTCACTGGGATTATCTAGCCTGTCCCGAAGATAATAAACCTCATCAATTAATACAGTGATTCGCTGCTCGATATCATCAAGCCAATCATACCCCCCCTCCAGAGAAAGGACGACATAGTCACCTTTTTTGAATTCGGTCGATAAATTTTGATTGTCAAAAATATTCTCAATGCCCACGCTTTTGACGATAAAGCATTGATTTACCCTATCGAGTATTTCGACACATGCTTCCTCACTACAATTATTTAAGACACCAATACAACGGTTTTCATTATTTTTAATGGTGGAAAAATCAGTTTCATCAAGATTAACAAAGTGAAGGTTAGCCATCTCATATACTCCGGTAATGTTTCTTAATTAGTTCAAAATCACTCTGACAATCCACACAACGCGTACAGCCCATCACCTGAATACGGCGAATTTCAGGGATCACTTCGCCACAGTCTTCACACTCAATCGCGGAAACCCCGACCGGGCGATTAACATGCTGGGCAATCTGACGCTCCAGTGTTTCTTCAGCGTGCTGGCAAGCGCGGTCAATCACATCAAACATAGTTCCACTCCTGCGCCTGACGCTCTACCTCGCTGGCTTCGCTTTCCAGTAACTCAGCGACGGCATAGCAATCTAAATGATCTTTAATCACCATTGCTTTCAAGTACCGCAGACGGTCGGCCTGACGTTCTGCGCGATGGCGTCTTTCATCTTCGCGGTTTTGCTTGATGCAATTTGCCATAATGACCGCATGGTCATCGGTGTTAAATTCAGCGGGAGTAAATATAGGATCGGGTATATTCATGTTTTTATTTCCTGTTTTTAGATAAAAAGAACCCCTGACGTGTTGACGCCATTAAAATTAAGTTGGTAATTATTATTTAATTAGGTAGCGATAAACCCGTTGGTAATAATGGAGCGGCCGCCTTAATTTTATTGATGGCTTTAATTAACTCGTTTCGCTCATCAATGCTAAATTCGCTTAATTCCAGCTCATGCCGTTCTTTGGGAATATGAGCAAGAAAGAAAATTGCTGCCAGTACGCGAATATTATCGACATAATTCGGATTGCGTTTATTGCGCATCTCATCAATAAAATTCTTTAATTGCTCGTTACCCGCTTTCAAATGTTGCTGCCTGATTTTTGCCAGTTGATTTAAACCATTCACGCGCACATCAAAAGCTATTTTGTTGGCTCGCTGTTCAGTTGATTCAAATTGGCATTCCATGTTCATAAAAACCTCACCTAATTAGAAACAAAATTAAATAAGCAACGGAACATAAGACGATTGGGAAAACAAATCCGTTACCTTGCTTTGTATGAAACGACTTACTGCTTAATCTGTACTGGTGCTGCTGTTGCTTTAATGCGTTCATGCTCACCTCTACAATCAAATCATTGCCGGATTTTTCCCCATGTCCGGCGCATGGTGTTGTGGTAAGATTGAATTCCCCAAAACAAACGCACCACAAGGAAACGGAAAATTATGTCAGACGACAGTAATAAATTTCATCGTACTCACCGCCCTGTACCCACGGAACCGCAGCAACAAAAGCAGCAACCTGAGAGGCAGGATAAAAAATAAGGATTTAAAATAATGGACAAGCAACCATCCCAAACAAATATATCTTTTGAAGTAAACTATGCCTACTACCTCGAAGAAATGACGAGTATTTATAATCACCGATGTAATCAATTGTGTTCTTTCCTCCAATTGTTTCTCGGTGCCTCTGTTTTTGCTAATACCCAATACGGATGGTTGTTTGGTCTGTTTATTGCGTTTATTTCTGCTTTGCAATTCAGCCTCAAATTTGGCGAAAAAGCCGGTAACGCGAAAGCGCAAGTTAGCCGATACCGTATTTTGCTTGATGAACTCTCTAGTTTGTCTGAGGATGACATTATCAAGCGCATGCAATCTATTGAAAAAAGCGATACCCAAACATTGTCCTCGCTTAAAAATCCCGCCCGTAAAAGAACCTTTATTGCTCTGAATGGTTCTGATATTGAATCTAACAAGCCATTGACCAGACTCGAAAGAATCAGTTCTGTCATTGGTGGCGGCATTCCTCGATAACATCACATTCCCCTCAGACGATTGACGCACTTAAACCCGTAAAGGCATCTAATGCTGTTGTATAAGCCGGGTTTGAGTGCAATCGTGATGAAATGGTCACCCCTGCCAGCGTTAATAACCTCACTGCGTTATTAACTGTCTTCTTAAACTCCGCGACACGGGTCTGGTTAAAATGCGCACCCGAAACAGCCTCACTTGCCAGCTTGCCCACTTCTGCTGTTGCTCCTAACAGGTAGCTTGGCATATTGGCATCACACACTTCATTAACCGGCACGGCGGGCTGACACTGTAATTGCTCCAGCAGACCATCCAGAATGGAGGCGTCTTCTGTTACATCAGTTAACTTCATTAACTCAACACAAGTCAGCATGTGACGCTGCTCAGGGTTCAACTTGTTACGCAGCATTTGCGGAGTTATACCAATGGATTCCGCGATCTGTGCTAAGTCGCCTTTGTGCGTGTTAGAGAACGCACGACACGCATTATCAAAGTGCGATTGTTTGGAAACCCGATAATCAAACATTGCTTTTTTTCTCCAAAAGCGAAATTCTTTACTCGTATTGCGTGTTAAGTGAAACTGGAACATGACAATCCGCTAATGCTTGAAGTGTCAATGCAACCATATTGATTTCCACTTTTTCATTAGCGCGGGTTTTCTTACGGATAGGTAAACGGCCATCTTTAACCATGTCACGAGCAGTGCTCATAGACGTGCTTGTAAGCGCACAGTATTCCTTGATTGGAAGGAAAGGCGTAGGGAAGGTAATTGCAATGTTAGGGCGCATAAGGCAAAATCCTCTATAATTTTATTTCGGTTTTATTGGTTCAGATTCGTTATCTATCGCTTAAAACTACAAATTAGGACTAAGATTAACTCGTAAAAAACTACACGTCAACATTGGTGTTCGCTTTTTACGTTGAATCGCTAATTCACTATGACCTTATTAGATATTGATATGACTGGGGACAGCACTCCAGTATTGGATCGCATAATTGAAGCTTATGGGTTTACATCCAAGATTATGCTTGCCCAGCACTTTGATATGGCATCAAGTAGCTTAGCCGGAAGGTATAAACGGAATATCTTTCCTGCTGATATGGTCGTCCGTTGCATGGCAGAAACAGGGGCTACACTTGAGTGGTTAGCAACGGGTCAAGGAAAAATGTTTGCTAATGATGAATTGGACATCATGAAATTACAAAACCATAAACTGATAGATGGAAAATTATATCAGTCTGGTTATGTTATGTTTGATAAAGTGATGTTCACTACTGGCGTTCCTCTCCCTACCGACCCCATCTGCGTTTTAGATAATAAAATTCATTACATCATTGACCGCAAATTTGCCGATGTCTATGACGGTGAATGGTTAGTTGATATTGAAGGAAAAATTAGCATCCGCGAATTAACTCGAATTCCAGTCAAACGCGTTCGTGTCTCTGGTGTAGGCATGGCGTTTGATTGCGATCTAAGCGACATAACGGTTATTGGCCGTGTTGTTACAACAATAAAAAATCACATCTAAGGAATGGTAATGAATGAAAAACTAAAGATAAAAAACTTATCGAGCCAATTAAAGAAACACGGGATCGCATAACCAAAGCATATAACAGATTAGCTAAAAATTGCGGTAAACGTTAATTTTAACAGGGTGAATATCAAGTGATTAATTATAAAACAGCAACTAAAGACGAATTAAAAAAAGAATTTAAGCGATTGGCAGAAGAAGTGAGTGAAGAACCATTTTTCGTAAAAAAAGAATTCTTCCATTTACCCCATATCCTCAGTGAGAATGAAGCACCACTTGCTATTGCCAGCGGTATGATGGATGGAAACACTTGGTTGATCACCTTGACAAATAAACGAGTTATTTTCTTAGATAAGGGAATGATTTTTGGTGTAACACAAGTTGATATTAATTTAGAAGATATCGCCAGCGTTGGCGGTAAGACGGGAATTATCATGGGGGAAATTATTATAAGTACATCAGGTCAAAACTACAAAATATCAAGTGTTCTTAAAAGTGCTGTTATCCCATTTACCAACCTTGTTAACAAAGCTAAAGAAGATAAAAAAACTAAAACAACCTATAACGTTAACCACCAAACAGAAATTCGTAACTCATCAGAAGATGATATTATTTCTAAACTCGAACGCTTGGCCGTTCTAAAAGAAAAGGGAATTTTAAGCGATGGTGAATTTTTGGTACAAAAAGAAAAAATTCTGAATTCATAATATGAGATAAAAAATGGCGCTTGATTTTTATTCTTAAAGGTAAGGAAAATAGCGCCAAAAAATGAATAATGACTCTCATTTTTCTGTTTTAAGGCAAAATATATTCTTTCTCTAAGAAATAAACATGACCATCAAAAAGCAATCTAATGGTAAGTGGTTAGTTGAACTTTACCCTAACGGCAGAGACGGACGCAGAATCCGCAAACAATTTGCCACCAAAGGCGAAGCCACAGCCTACGAACGCCATATCTTAGATGAAACCACAGATAAGCCCTGGCTTGGAGAGAAGCAAGATAAACGCTTTCTTTCTGAGCTGGTTGATATCTGGTATCGGGCACATGGTATAACCCTAAGCGATGGTGAGAACCGTAAACAGAGGATGCTCTTTGCCTGTAGAGAAATGAGTAATCCCCTTGTAACCGAGTTTGATACTAAATTGTTTTCTATTTATCGCGAGAAAAGGCTAAATGGGGATGCAGACAAGCTAAAACCAGTCACTCCTAGTACCGTCAATAATGAATTGGCGTATTTCCGTGCCATGTTTAATGAGTTACACAGGCTCGGTGAATGGAAGGCAGATAATCCACTGAAAAAAATTAGGTCGTTCAGCACTGATGAAACGGAAATGGCCTTTTTATCCAACCAACAAATTATCACCCTACTGGATTTCTGCGCCCAAAGTACAGCAAAAGATTTGTTGATTGTCGTCAAGATTGCTTTATCAACAGGCGCAAGATGGTCTGAGGCAGCGGGGCTAACTGGCTCACAAATCACACCTTACAAGATAACGTTCACTAAGACCAAAGGAAAACGTAATCGCACCGTTCCGATCACCAAAGAACTGTATGATGAGATACCAAAGAAGAAAGGAAAGTTGTTCGGCTCCTGCTATGCCGCTTTCCGTACTGCGGTAAAACGAGCAGGTATAGAGTTACCTTCTCACCAATCGTCTCATGTGATGCGCCACACATTCGCTTCTCACTTTATGATGAGCGGAGGCAATATCCTTGTCTTGCAAAAAATACTAGGGCATACCGACATCAAAATGACAATGCGGTATGCACATTTCGCACCTGACCACCTGAATGATGCTTTGATTTACAACCCGTTATCGCAGTTAAAAAATGGCGACAAGATGGCGGCAGAAGTTCGCACCCCTCAACGCCAGCCAATAGCCATCGCCATGTAACTCATTGATAAACATGTATATATATGATTTCACTAGAGTATTCACAGGATTAGAGATACTTTATCAACCCGAAGCCGCAGGTGAATATCACCGCTAACTCACAGCCAGCCCGGTCACACTGAACTGGCTGTTGTTGATTGAGTATCCCTATTGACCGGCGATACTCATTTCCGGCAACAACACCGAACCACACTGAATATTACTGCGTGTTTCAATATCATTACCGATTGTCACCATATTCGCCCACATATCCTTCAAATTGCCTGCAATGGTGATCTCACTGACCGGGTATTGGATCTCGCCGTTTTCGACCCAAAAACCGGATGCGCCACGGGAATAATCCCCAGTGATGGCACTAACGCCCTGCCCCATCAGCTCGGTAACGAGCAGGCCGGTTCCCAATTCACGCAACAAACCCGCAAAATCCAGCCCCTGACCTGCAATATGCCAGTTATGAATTCCACCTGCATGGCCTGTATTCGTCATACCCAACTTACGGGCAGAGTAGGAAGTCAGCAACCACGTCTGTAAAACCCCATCTTTGATGATATCGCGTGGCGTTGTACGCACACCTTCACTGTCAAATGGTGTTGAGGCCAGCCCACGCAATAAATGAGGCTGCTCTTCAATCGTCAGCCATGAAGGTAGAATCTGTTTGCCCAGACTATCCAACAAGAAAGAAGATTTACGATAGATGCTGCTACCACTTATCGCACCAACCAAATGACCGAACAATCCTGTTGCCACTTCCGCAGAAAAAATAACAGGTGCTTTCATCGTTGGCAGTTTACGCGCTCCCAGACGGGAAAGCGTACGACGGGCACACTCCTGCCCAACCCACTCAGGTGATTTCAAGTCGTCAAAATGGCGACCTATGGTATAGGCATAATCACGCTCCATGTTGCCATCTTGCTCAGCAATCACACAGCTCGACATAGAATGACGGCTTGAGCAGTAGCTTTGCAGCATGCCATGGCTATTGCCAAATACCCGAATGCCATAATGGCTGTTGAAACTTCCGCCTTCGGTATTGGTAATGCGTTTATCTGCCTGCAATGAGGCTTGTTCAGCACGGGCCGCCAATTCAATAGCGGTATCTGCATCCAAGTCCGCAGGATGGAAAAGATCCAACTCCGGAGCCTCAAATGCCAACAGCTCTTTATCAGCAGGGCCTGCGTAAGGATCAGGAGATGTATAGCGGGCGATATCAATTGCAGCCTGAACAGTACGGGCGATTGCCTCTGGGCTGAGATCGGTTGAAGAGGCGCTGCCTTTGCGCTGCTGATGATAAACCGTGATTCCCAGTGCGCCATCGCTGTTAAACTCAACATTTTCGACTTCACTGAAACGCGTGCTGACGCTAATCCCAGTGGTTTTATTGACCGCGACTTCTGCGGCATCACTACCGGCTTTCGCTAATTCCAGAGCATGAGCGACTGCGTTTTCCAGTTGCTTACGCTGCTCTGCGATTTGTTGATTGGTAACTATCATTAATTAACCGTAATCCAATGAATTAAATAGATAAATTGTCAGAAAAAATGCCTCCGTCCGGTTCATGACATGAATGCCGAGTGGTAATCAGGCAATTTTCCCAGTTACAATACACAATATTAGGATGTTAACACCCACCGGACGATAGGTCATGCTCCAAAACGCACCTTATCCGGCCTTTTTAGAAGGAAAACAATTATGGCAAAGCAGCCTGAAGATTGGCTCGACAATTATCCTGCTGAAGAGGAAGAAGAAGAGATAATCTGGGTCAGTAAAAGTGAAATTAAGCGGGATGCTGAAATACTGAAAAAATTGGGCACAGAGCTGGTTGAACTCAGCAAAAACCAACTGGAACGGATTCCACTGGATGAAGATTTGCTGGCAGCCATTGAACTGGCACAAAAAATCAAACGTGAAGGCCGCCGCCGTCAATTGCAGTTGATTGGAAAACTCCTGCGTGCCCGTGATCCTGAACCGATCACAACGGCGTTGGATAAACTGAAAAACCGTCACAACCAGCAAATTGTTATTCTGCATAAACTGGAAGAGCTACGTGACAAACTCCTTGAAAGCGACGATGCGCTTGAAGAAGTCGTGGCGCTGTATCCACATACGGATCGCCAGCAACTTCGTACACTGGTTCGCAACGCCAAAAAAGAGAAGGCGGCCAACAAGCCACCGAAATCTTACCGCCAGATGTTCCAATATCTGAAAGAGTTATCGGAATCCGCTTAGTATCATCTTCACCGCCATTTCGTTAAGAATTGGCGGTACTTCCTTCTATACCTTCCTCCTTGTCATATCAGATCAGCTTAAGTTAACACTTTGAACCAAATGTTACGGATAAGTAACAAAAAATGAGATAACCTTTAATTATTTTCACCCTGTTACCCTACATCATAAGAATTTACATAAAGGATGTCTCAAATGCCGTTAGTCGTTATTCCTGATGATTATCAACATGCTACAAAACACCTTCAATCTTTATACCAGAACAGTGATTTTGAGGTAGTTTGCCTTAGTGCCCTTGACCGTGATCCTAAAGCAGAAGAATTATTATCCAAGGCTGATGCCCTGATTCTGATACGTGAAAGAACACTTATTGATGAGAAATTTTTGTCTAAAGCGCCCAATTTAAAACTGATCAGCCAAACAGGAAAGGTGGCTTACAATATCGATCTGGCATTGTGCAAACAGCGGGGCATTGCCGTTGTTGAAGGTTCGGGTTCACCGATTGCCGCAGCCGAATTAACTTGGTTATTAATTCAAAGCTCCATACGCAGGTTCGTACCTTCTGTAGAAGCAATGAAAAAAGGCCACTGGCAGACTGAATTTGGCGATACCGTGGCAGGAAAAATACTTGGCATAGTCGGTTATGGCAAAATAGGCCAGCTTGTTGCCAAGTACGCGCAAGCCTTTGACATGAAAGTACAGGTTTGGGGATCTTCCCGCGCTCAAGACCAAGCCCGTCAAGAAGGATTAATCGTTCCAGACTCGAGAGAAGCATTTTTCCAGACTTCAGATGTCATCACCTTACACCAACGGTTAGTCAAAGAAACCGCAGGGAGTATCACATTTGCTGATTTAACTAAAATGAAACCTACCGCAGTATTAGTAAACACAGCTCGCTCTGGATTGATAGAAGCCGGTGCATTGGAAAAAGCCCTCGATTCAGGAACGCCGGGGTTTGCCGCATTGGATGTGTTTGATATTGAACCGATTTGGGATGCCAATCACCCTTTATTAAAGCGAGATAACGTACTTTGCAGCCCACATATCGGTTATGTCACTAAAAGCTGTTATGACATTTATTTCGAAAGTGCATTTAAAAATATTGAGCGCTATTTTTCTGGCGATGAAACCCACGTGATTAATAAATAATTATCCGCAGATCCACTAATAAGCTACCGTCATATTTCAAGTTGCTGCTTTGTTGGTTGAGCTGCAACTTGAAATCTATTGAATATATATCGCTTAAGAAATTATCAGGCTGTTCCACCTACGGTCAGGTTATCCAGTTTCAAGGTTGGCTGCCCAACACCCACTGGTACACTCTGGCCTTCTTTACCGCAGACACCGACCCCTTTGTCGAGGGCCAGATCATTTCCAACCATTGAAATCTGCTGCATGGCTTCAATACCCGAACCAATTAAGGTTGCCCCTTTTACTGGCTTGGTGATTTTACCGTTTTCAATCAAATAGGCTTCCGATGTTGAGAAAACAAATTTCCCGGAAGTGATGTCCACCTGACCGCCGCCGAAGTTCGGCGCATACAGGCCACGATCAACACTGGCAATAATTTCTTCTGGTGTGGAATGACCCGCCAGCATATAAGTATTGGTCATACGTGGCATTGGCAAATGAGCATAAGATTCACGTCGGCCGTTCCCCGTCGGAGCCACGCCCATCAGACGGGCATTAAGTTTATCCTGCATATAGCCTTTCAGGATGCCGTTCTCAATCAGCACGTTGTATTGCCCCGGAACGCCTTCATCATCAATAGACAGTGAACCACGGCGGCCTTCAATCGTGCCGTCATCCACGACTGTGCACAACTCAGAAGCCACTTTTTGCCCAATCTGACCCGAGAAAACAGAAGTTCCCCGACGGTTGAAGTCTCCTTCCAAACCATGACCGACTGCTTCATGCAGTAACACTCCCGGCCAGCCAGCACCCAATACAACTGGCATAGTTCCCGCAGGGGCCGCAACTGCCGATAAGTTGACCAGTGCCATGCGTACCGCTTCACGGGCAAATTGTTCTGCCAGAACCTGACCATCTTCGGTTTGCAGGAAATATTCGTAACCGTAACGAGCGCCACCACCACTGGCTCCGCGCTCACGCTTACCATCTTCTTCCACCAATACGCTAACGGAAAGACGCACCAACGGACGAATGTCTGCGGCTAATGTGCCATCTGTTGCCGCCACCAGCACCTGCTCATAAACACCGGTCAAGCTGGCATTAACTTCTTGTACCCGGGGATCTTCTGCCCGGGCGATTTGATCAACCCGATGCAGCAAAGCAATCTTCTCTTCCCTGCTCATGCTCTGCAAAGGATCAATTGCCGGATAAAGTGCTTTATGTGCCACTGCGCCTAATGTATGTGCAATGCCATTACCCGTTTCTCTCACAATGCTGCGTGCTGCGTGAGCACTTTGCTGTAGAGCATTCAATGTGATTTGGTCAGCGTAAGCAAACCCTGTTTTTTCTCCGCTAACCGCACGGACTCCCACACCTTGATCGATATTATAGGAGCCATCTTTAATGATGCGGTCTTCCAGTACCCATGTTTCATGGAAGCTGGATTGGAAATAGAGGTCGGCATAGTCCAGACGACGTTCCGCCAGTTGACCCAGAACAGAGAATAAATCTTGATGATTCAGATTATTAGCAGCCAGTAAGTGTTCACTGACATAAGTTAAACTCATAGTAATTACTCTTTACCTTAATTTGTATTCTTTTTTATCAAAGAAGTCAGTTGTGGACGGAAGCGATTGTGTTTCACCACTTTGATCTGCTCACGCATGTGAGTCAGACTATCCGGCCGGATATTAAGCTGTAATGCGCTGACAGTCAGAGGATTTTTCTTGATAACTTCACCCCAACCACTCACCGCCATTGAGTGCCCCCATGTCCTGCGAGTGCCATGTACGCCAACCTGAGCAGGTGCCAGAATAATACATTGATTCTCAATGGCTCTGGCTCTCAGCAAGGGTTCCCAATGCGCCTTACCTGTCAGGCGGGTGAAAGCCGCCGGAACGGAGATAAGTTCCGCACCTTGTTCACGTAATGCCTGAAATAGCCCCGGAAAACGCAGATCATAACAGATCGTCATTCCCAAACGTCCCACAGGTGTATCGACAACGGTAATGTGTTCCCCACGCTGATAAATAGTGGATTCATTATAGGAACCATGCTCATCGTTAATATTGACATCAAACATGTGGATTTTATCGTAACGAGCACGGATTTCGCCCTGATCATCAAACAATAAGCTACTGCTTGTGATGCGAGAGGGATCTTCCCGGCTGATCATCGGCATAGAACCAATCAGCAGCCAGATACCGTAACGTTGTGCCATTTCACTCACAGCCTGCTGCAATGGGCCACTTCCCTGCACTTCTGCATATTCACGGTAGGTATCGGCATCTGCAAACAATAAAGCATTTTCTGGCGTCAGCACCAGTTGTACTGTGTCTGGCAATTGCTTAATCTGTTGTTCAATCTGCGCTAAGTTATGTTTAACGTTTGTACCACTGCATAATTGTAAAAGTGCAACATTGACATTTCTCATGGCCCTTTATTCTCCTTAAGCTGACGTAAAACTTCATCAATTTTAGGTTGTTCGAAGCTGCCCGTTAGCCGATAACGAATCACTGATATCTTGCTCCACAGCGGCCCCAGTACTTTTGTCGCTGCAAAAACCGCAGCACCAGCCACAGGATTGACCGCAAAGGCTGTCGCTACCCCTACCGTTGCCGAAATTTCCGGCGTAATGACTAATTCCATATTGATCTGACGACGAACTAAGTCAGTCACTCCCGAGGCATTGATATCCGCTGCTAATCCATCAATGAGAAAATTATCGGTATACATGGCCCCATTTTTTATCGTTACATCGCCACGGACGGAATCGAAAGCAAAATCATTACTGAATGTGTCACTGAAATCCAATTGTAATTTACGCAACAACGCATCAAAACTGATAAGTCTTAGTAATTGCCCTGCCCTGCCACCGCCCAATTTGGCGATGGCGCCCTTTTTCATCTCTGCGGTCAGCGTTCCGTTCAGGGTTTTAAGATCGGGTTGCCACGGGACATCCTGCCACTTCAAATTGAAATCAAATTTAAAAGGTGCACCCACTATCGGGACAATAAATCCGAGATAAGCCACCATATCATCGAATTTTTTCCCCGATAGCTGCCCTTTGACTTGAGTATAATTTCCTGTGCTATTTTCATTCCAACGGCCGGTTTCATGCCAACGGCCGGACAGTGTCAGTTTTCCTGCGCTATTTTCTACTTTCCCGTTGGTCAGGATCAGGGAATCACCTTGCGGTATGAGCGATGCGGATACTTTGCCGAGTTTTAGCCCGGCGATCCAGCATTCTGTGCATTCAACATTCAATTCCGGCCAACTGCTCAGAGAATAATGGAGAGATGGCGCCTTATCCGGCGTTAATTTATTGGCATCAACTGGCAGATCCGTTGCAAACAAGGGATCGTAATAAAGATAATCGATTAACGCCCGAACCTGTTTATTATCTTGAATCCACAGATTGCCACTAATATCCTGCCCCACGGCATTGACGCTAGTACCATCAGCGTGTTGAACAATATTGAATGTGAGATCATCCCAGCGCTGCCCGGCAAGATCCAGTGAAGGCAACGAAATTTCAAATACACTTGGCCACCGCAAGCCATCATCATTTGATGAATTCCAACTCAGCGGTGCAATCAGTGCCAATAATTTTTCACCGTCAATTGCCGGTAGTTTTAACGCCAACAGCGATTTTTCCGGCAGGGCAGGAACTTCAACACCATCCGAATAAAAAGTCCCTCGTTGCAGCCGGACATGCTTTTCTTCCAGCTTCCATTGGCTATTGAATGCGTATTGTTTGCCTATTGAACCTTTCATCTGGAATTGGTTTATATTGCCTTCTGCAAAAACATTAATCTTATTCCATTCTTGCAGGGATTCTGTGTCCAATGCAGGCAATGTACTCTTGATATGCGACAAATCGGCGTTGATAGCGACACGATATTTTACGTCGTCCTTTGAGGCCCGATCACTTGGCGGTATCGTAATATTCACGTTCCCCTGCCAATTCAGTGTTCCGGACAACTGACGGCGAATTTCAGCAGGAAGTTCCGGTAATGTTTTCGCTGCCCAACCTGCATCTAAATCGACATCCACCTGATAATGTTTTGCTGAGTCCCGAGTGGAAAACCGCAGTGACAAAGGGTTTCCAAGCCAGTGGGCAGATAGGTTGTCACTTTTTAAGTCACCATTTTCAAAGCGAAATTTGCCGCTAAGGTGTTCCATCTTGCTATCCAATGGCTTGATGAAGAGATGGGTATCTTTTAGCATCACCTCTCCCCTTGCATTTACTTCGCCGTGTTCCAAAGGAATGTCCAAGTGAAGCTTACCATCCACTTTACCGTCAAGTTGCAGGCTATCCAGTGCGCTGCCAATCGAATCCGCCATCGGGCTGTGATTAAAATAATCGTGGATATTCTTTCCATCCCCGGATATCCCGGCATCGATAAATAGCTGTTGCTTACCATAATCTGGAATCACTGCTGAAACTTCGGTGGCATCCACCTTCCCCAGCCGTGCTTTCAGCGCCTGCATCTGTAATCCGTTATTTTGGAAATTCAGGTCAATATCCAAATCAAACAGGGCTGGCCAATCGGGTTGATATTCAAATGTTGCATCATGCAGAGGCACAAAAACCTGGAATTGGCCGTTGTTTTGTTTAAAAGGGAAATCATGGGGATTGCCCCGAAAAACCAAAGTGGCATTATCGACCTTTCCCTCAATCAAAGAGGCCGTCAGATAGTCTGTCAGAGATCCCCCCATCAGTGGCTTGGGAAAATAACGCCATGCCTCACCGATATCATTTACACGAATCCCTGCGAGCATTTTCAATAAAGGTTGGTCATTTTGTGGTTTCAGGTAATGAAAATTTCCATTGAGCCACAGTGATTTTGCTTGCAAATCCAGCCCTTGACTCCAAACTTCCAAGCCATTCTGGCTATCTTTCCAAATAATCTGCCCTTCGCTGCTGGCAATATTGAGCGGGGCCTGAAACACACTGCCATAATCAATGGTACTGTTTTTCAAGCCAAATGTGAGATTACCCCACTGTTTATTGCCTTCCAACATGCCACTGAAATGGTCGGCTGAAGGCAGGTGTTTCCAGCGTAACCAGCTCACATCCTGCCATTTCATGCGAATTCCCAAGTCATCAGGCAACTCAGGGGTAATATCAAGGGCAAAACTATTTAACGTACCTTTCGGTTGCCAGTGCTGCCAATCCTTGACGATATCCGGCGTCACAAAAGAGAGTATCGGCAATAGTCCATTTAAACGCTCAAGCCGGATATTCTCAGCCCGTATCCGCCAATGATCTTTATCCTGATATTTGCGCGCTTCCTTAAGATAGAGCGCTGAGATATATCCCGCAGGCCACTGCTGACCGTTGGTTTTCAGGTTTGCCAGATTTGGAACATCAAACAGCCAGCCTTCATCCTGACGGCGCATCTGCAAGAGTAAATCATTCACCACAAGCTGGTGTTTTTCATTTTCCAGATGCCAGTTGGCTTCTCCTTGCTTTAGTTGCAAACGCCCGCTGTCAATTCGTCCTTTCTTTAAGGTAATCCAGCTCGCCAAACTGAAATGGGCATTTTCCAGCCCGGTATTATCCTTTAACCAACGGCTTAACCACAGCCGCATATCGATATCATCGGCTTGTAAATAAATAACGCCATTATCCAGAACGCCATTGATACCGTTCAGATCCAATTTGACTTGTACAATACCTTCCTGACTATTAAGACCTTCCTGACTGTTAAGTGAAGAAAGATTGACGCTGCCTTGTGCCCGATGGCGATTATTTTTATTCAACCATGTTAGTTGCGGTAATTGCAGTTCCGCCTTTTCACCGGATGGAGTCAGAAAAATCAGGCTGCTGTCATATAAATTAAAATGATTGAACTGTTCCAGAAACAGAGAGGAAAAGCTATTCGGCTCAGACAGCATGCTTTCGCCATCTTGCCCAAACAGTCCCTTATCATAATTCACTTGAAGCTGATAAAAAGACAAATCCCGAAAATACCAGCGCCACTGTAAAAGTGAACGCCAGATATCCAGAGAAAGTGTGATTTTTTTTGCATCAATGCCGACATGATCCGCCTTCGCACTGATATCCCGGATTTCCAGACTGGGGCCAAATGGCTCCCAGTGACCGGTGATGTAACCAATATCGACAGCGATATCCGTCGCGGCAGCAATTTTTTCTGTCAACTGCTGACGATATTCATTGATATGTGGCAGGAAGAAACGTAACCCGCTGACAAGCAAAGCCACAATGATAATGGCTATTGCGGCTGTCGCTAATAATATCCCCGGCAGTCGCCTCACACATTTCTCCTTGGTTGTCAGCGCTATTTATTTGAAAAAACACTATCTGAAAGACGCTATTTAAAAACAGACTCTCTGCAAATTAGTGCCTTACATCATCACAACGTCAAATTGCTCTTGGCTGTAAAGTTGCTCTGTCTGTACTTTGACCTGTTTTCCCACAAAGATTTCCACTTCTGCCAACACGTGAGATTCATCCCCTTTCAGGGCATCACTGACGGCTGGAGAGGCATAAACCAGAAAACGATCTGCATCAATTGCACGATTGACACGCACAATTTCGCGCAAGATTTCATAACATACGGTTTCAACGGATTTCACCGTACCACGCCCCTGACAAGCCGGACAGTTATCACACAGAATATGTTCAATACTTTCTCGTGTACGCTTACGCGTCATTTCCACCAACCCTAATTGGGAAAAACCATTGATGGTGGTTTTCACACGATCTTTACTCAATGCCTGCTCTAAGGAAACCAATACGCGGCGACGGTGCTCTACATTACTCATATCAATAAAATCAATAATAATAATGCCGCCTAAATTACGTAACCTTAATTGCCGGGCGATCGCTTGTGCTGCTTCGATATTGGTATTAAAGATAGTCTCTTCCAGATTACGGTGTCCAACAAAAGCACCGGTATTAATATCGATTGTTGTCATGGCTTCCGTCTGGTCAATAATCAGATAACCGCCCGACTTTAATTCTACTTTGCGTTCCAGCGACCGCTGAATTTCATTTTCCACACCATACAGATCAAATATCGGCTGATTACCCTGATAATGTTCTAATTTGGCATTCATTTCAGGAATATATTCATCAATAAATTCCTGTAATTGCGTAAATGTCTGGCGCGAATCAACCCGAATGCGATCAAGGGAAGCCCCGACAAAATCACGTAAAATACGCTGGGCCAGCGCCAATTCACCGTAGACTTTATTTTTAGTGATATTACGTTTCTTACGTTCAATCACCTTACTCCACAAGCGCTTCAGAAATGCCGCATCTTGCACCAGTTCTTCGGTTCCCACACCTTCGGCAGCAGTACGGATAATAAACCCGCCATGCTCATCACAATAATCCATGACAATGCTTTTCAGGCGTTCACGCTCTTCTTCGCTCTCTATCCGCTGTGAAACGCCCACATGCAATGCCCCCGGCATAAATACCAGATAACGTGATGGTAAAGTGATATCTGTCGTTAAACGAGCGCCTTTTGTGCCCAGAGGATCTTTCACTACCTGTACAATCAGATCCTGTCCCTGACGCACCAGTTCGGCGATGTCCCTGACATGAAAATTCTTCCGCTCTTCGCCGGCAATACACTCAGTATGGGGCATAATATCCGAAGCATGTAAAAAAGCGGCTTTCTCCAGCCCGATATCCACAAAAGCTGCCTGCATTCCGGGCAAAACCCGGCTCACGCGTCCTTTATAAATATTTCCTACAATGCCCCTTCTGGCTTCCCGTTCAATATGGATTTCCTGCAAGATACCGCCATCAATATAAGCAACCCGCGTTTCGGATGGTGTTACATTAACTAATAACTCTGCTGTCATGAATAATTCTTCCCATCAGCTAACGCTAAAAATCGTGTGATTAATTCATTCGTTTCCACCAATGGTAAGCCGACAACAGCATGGTAACTGCCATTAATTTTTCTGACAAAACAGCCGCCTTTACCTTGAATGCCATAAGCTCCGGCTTTATCCATTGGCTCCCCAGTTGCAATATATTCCTGTATTTCCGGTTGGGATAACTGGCGGAACATCACATCTGTAATGACTTTTTCACTCAGGGTATGTTGACTGTTCGATAAAGCGACAGCCGTGATAACCTGATGGCACTGGCCTGACAACGCATTCAGTATTTCAGCGGCGTGTTGTTGATCCCGGGGTTTTTCCAGAATGCGGTTATTCAATACAACAATGGTATCAGCTCCCAGAATGGGATGATCATGTGGCGCAATGGCGACCCCAGCCTGTGATTTTTCTCTGGCTAATCGAGTGACATATTGCTCTGGAGACTCCCCTTCACGCCATTTTTCTTCAACCTGAGGTCTCAGGATCTCAAAATTAAAATCTAACAATTCCACCAGCTCACGCCGTCTCGGCGAGCCAGAAGCTAAATAAATGGTTTGCATCGTGAGTCATCCTTAGAGTTTATCTCAACAGGCTATTTTAATTCGTCATCGTTTTAATTTGTCATGGTTTTTCATATGACATAGCTTTTCATATGACATGGTTTTTCATATGACATGGCTTTTCATATGACATAATTTTGCCCGTTTTTAACGAACTGAAAATTGACGGCGGATTTTCCGCATTAATAAGAACAGCCAAGGCCAGAGAATACCATTGACTACCCCATTCCAGAACACTTCCGGATGGAATACTGTCTTCGGCAATACAACGTGGGCTAGAAAAACGCAGAGGTTCGTCAGGCTTGAAAGACCCAACACAACCAGAGCCTGCTGCCAGAGTGACATATTACGGATAAGCTGAAATTTGAAAGCCACCAGAAAGCTGACCATGCTGAACGCCAGAGCATGTGCGCCCAGAATACTTCCGTGCAGCAAATCAGTGATAACCCCCAATACAAACCCGGTTCCCACGCTGACGCGATGAGGAAGTGCCAGTAACCAGTAAATTAAGCACAAGAATAATAAAGTAGGCCGGAATACAAAGAACTGCTCCGGCCACGGCATAATTTGCAACACTATCGCAATCAGGAAAGATAACCAAATAACCCAACTTCTTCGGCTATGGTACTGACTCATTAACGATTTCCTGTAGCTGTTGATGATGGTTTTAGTGATGATTTTTCGGCTGGCTTTGTTTTTTCAACCGGATTTATTGCAGATGATGTCTGGCTTTCATCTTTCGCTTCGCCTGATTTCGGTGCCAGCAACTGCGGTGTCTCATCCGATGGATTTGGCAGTACCTGCGGTAGCATCTGCATCAACCGCTCATTAGCGGCACGGTATACTTCCGAAGGCGGCAATGGCTCAGATGGATTGTTATCTGCACCCCATAACAGCAACAGATAGCGCAAGCGTCTTAATTCAGCCAATGGACGAGCCTGAATCACTGCATGAGCCCGCTGGTTATCAATTTTAACAGAGGAAACCACCGCCACAGGATAACCTTCCGGGAAACGCCCGCCCAAACCCGATGTTACCAATACATCACCTACGCGAATATCGGTATCACTCGGCAGGGGTTCCAGCTGGAGATTGTCTGTACATCCTGCTCCGCCAGCAATAACGCGAATATCATTACGCAGTACCTGTACAGGCAGTGCATGAGTCGGATCACAAATCAGTAATATCCGGCTGCTCAATTGGCTGACCGAAATGACTTGCCCCACAACACCCCGATCACTGATAACAGGCTGCCCTTCATAGACGCCATCTTTAGCACCTTTATCTATGACAACCTGATCGCGGTAGGGGTCCATACCCCCAGAGATCACCTGCGATACCATCATATGCTCATCACTACGCAAAGGCGATCCCAATAATTCACGCAATCGGGCGTTTTCATGTTTCAATTGCCCCAACAGTAACAGGTTACTGCTCTGCAATCGTAATTCATTACGCAGGGTTCGATTTTCTAATTCAAGTTGGTTGCGGCTGGTCAGAGATTCAGAAATACTGTCCAAAAATTGGCGCGGCCCATTGGCAAGAAAATAAAACGGACTCACAGCCGTATCCATATAGCTACGGACTTTATTGAAAACACCGAGGCGGCTGTCTACCACAATCAGAATAATGGCAATAATAACAGCAAAAAAGAGTCGTAGTTGCAGAGAAGGCCCTCTGCTGAAAATCGGCTTCATAAATTGCGCATTGTTGGGCTGTGTTGTCTCATTAATGATAAAACTCCGGAATAACCAGCAAGGAGGCTCCAAGAAAATATACGCGCCTCCCAGCTCGCAGAGTTACTTTCAGTCTTCGCTGAACAGATCGCCACCATGCATGTCGATCATTTCCAGCGCCTTGCCACCGCCACGGGCAACACAGGTGAGTGGATCTTCAGCCACAATAACAGGAATGCCAGTCTCTTCCATCAACAAACGATCAAGATTACGCAGTAACGCACCACCACCAGTCAGTACCATACCACGTTCAGAAATATCAGAAGCCAATTCTGGTGGGCACTGCTCCAGAGCCACCATGACAGCGCTAACAATGCCGGTCAGCGGTTCTTGCAGGGCTTCAAGAATTTCATTGGAATTCAGGGTAAAGCTGCGGGGTACACCTTCTGCAAGGTTACGGCCACGCACTTCAATTTCGCGTACTTCATCTGTCGGGTAAGCAGAACCAATTTCATGCTTGATACGCTCTGCCGTTGCTTCCCCGATCAGGGAACCATAATTACGGCGAACATAATTGATAATAGCTTCATCAAAACGGTCTCCACCGATACGCACGGAGGAAGAATAAACCACCCCGTTCAAGGAGATAACAGCAACTTCGGTGGTTCCTCCACCAATATCCACTACCATTGAGCCTGTCGCTTCGGAAACAGGCAAACCTGCACCGATTGCGGCCGCCATTGGCTCTTCAATCAGGAATACTTCGCGGGCACCTGCACTTTGGGCAGATTCACGAATGGCGCGACGCTCAACCTGAGTCGCCCCGACAGGCACACACACCAGCACGCGCGGGCTTGGGCGCATGAAACTGTTATTGTGAACCTGCTTGATAAAATGCTGTAACATTTTTTCCGTGACATAAAAATCAGCAATCACACCATCCTTCATAGGACGGATAGCTGCGATATTACCCGGAGTACGTCCCAGCATCTGCTTTGCTTCCAGCCCTACGGCTGCAACGCTTTTTGGTGAGCCGGCTCTGTCTTGACGAATGGCAACAACAGAGGGTTGATCCAATACTATTCCCTGACCTTTGACATAAATAAGGGTATTGGCAGTACCCAAGTCAATGGACAAATCGTTGGAAAACATGCCACGAAATTTCTTTAACATAACGAAAGGATAATCCTGCAAGCTGGGGACGGAGATTGTCCGTCTACTCTACCAACCACATGAAGCAGCGACAAGGCGCATAATTAACTACTTTTACTACTTCAATAAAAGTGGCTACGTTATTCACATCAGAAACACGATATTCTACGTTACTTTTCTCTGACGGAGCAGAAAAAAACTGCATAAAAATGGGTTAATTTCACCGATAACCTCATCACAGCATTCCAAAATCACCTGATGCACCAAAAAACCAACATTATAGTGCATATTGTGAAGCTGCCACCGCGTTTTTCGAGCTTCCATATTGCTCCATAATCATTTCAGTAAGTTCAACCAATATTCACTTTTTCTTAAAAATTTTCGTCTTCCTGCTGTCGTCAGGAATAGTTTCCTAAGTATAAAAGTAATAGATAAATTTGTGAGGTTGAGGATTGGATTTGAAAAAATATCGTCACTATCAACGGCAAGTAACGAAAATAAGGATTATTCCGAGCCAGTTATCAAAAGCACTCTCCTTATTGTTTCCTGTATATTATTATCTTTTACAGTGCCATCCTGAATAAAAATAAGTAACTACAGTTTTGCCACTCTCTATCACAATATCGTTGCCTGCCCGTTTCAGCTTATTTGATTTTATCTATATTGTGGTGAGACAGAATTGTGGTGAAACAGAATTGTGGTGATGCCAGGCAGGTAATGGTATCAGCAGATACCCAGCAAGGGAGAATAACCATGAAAGCCTTATTGCTTGACCAACACGAAACATTAACAGCGTCTATTCAGGATATTGATGCCTCCCAATTACCCTCAGGTGCTGTGACCGTTGATGTTCATTGGTCAACACTCAATTATAAAGATGCCCTTGCCATTACAGGTAAGGGTAAGATTATCCGACAATTTCCGATGATACCGGGGATCGATTTTGCCGGTGTTGTTCATCATTCCGAAGATCCGCGTTTTCATGTTGGTCAGCACGTTTTACTGACCGGCTGGGGAGTGGGAGAAACACATTGGGGCGGGCTGGCAGAACAAGCGAGCGTGTCTGGTGACTGGTTGACGCCGTTGCCGCAAGCATTAACGGCCCGACAAGCAATGATCATCGGCACGGCGGGCTTTACGGCCATGTTATGCGTCATGGCGCTGGAACAAGGCGGAGTAATACCTGAAAGCGGAGATATCGCCGTGACAGGTGCCAGTGGCGGTGTTGGCAGCACAGCGATTACTTTGCTGTCACAATTGGGTTATTCTGTCGTCGCGATTAGCAGTAAATCCGATAATCAAGATTACCTGCTTTCACTCGGTGCAAAAGCGATTCTGCCTGCCAGTGACTTTAACCAGCCGTCACGTCCATTGGAAAAACAGCGTTGGGCGGGGGTAATTGACACCGTCGGAGGCAAGATATTGGCGACTTTGCTGGCACAGGTGAACTATAACGGTACAGTAGCCGCCTGTGGCATGGCGAGTGACGGCCAATTACCCACCACCGTCATGCCTTTTATCCTGCGTAACGTCCGTTTGCAAGGTGTGGCATCCGTGACAGCACTGGCTTCAGAACGCCCTGCCATTTGGCAACGATTGCAAACGCTGCTGCCTGATTCTTTCTATCAACAGACAGCCAATGAAATCACCTTGGATCAGGTTATCGAATATGCCAATAAACTGATTAACAATCAGGTCACAGGCAGAACAGTCGTGAAGGTGAGGTGAGAAGGGGACGGTGTGCTGATAAGACCAGTATTTAGCTGCTAAATGCCACGATATGTTTATAATGTCGGGCTTTATCGTCAAATTTACAAATCTAGTTATCAGAAAGAGATGACAAACCGTTGACATCGAGTTATCTTGGTCGATTGTTGACAGATTGCCGGAGATACCCGCACAATGGCAGACAAGTTTCGCATTTTACTCTTGAATGGCCCCAACCTGAACCTGTTGGGAACACGAGAGCCAGAGACCTACGGCAAGTTAACGCTCGATGACATCGTTAACAAACTGTCAAAAGAAGCTCACCAATCGGGAGTCGAATTATCCCATCTGCAATCCAATGCAGAATATGAACTGATAGAGAGAATTCATTCAGCGCGGGGCAATGCTGATTTTATTTTGATTAACCCTGCGGCATACACGCATACCAGCGTGGCACTACGCGATGCACTTCTGGCAGTGAATATCCCATTTATTGAGATTCATCTCTCCAATGTGCATGCCCGTGAGCCATTCCGCCACCACTCATATCTTTCCGATATTGCAGTAGGCGTAATCTGCGGGTTAGGTGCAGATGGTTATAGTTTCGCATTACAGGCAGCGGTCAACCGCTTGTCAACATCCAATTAATTATATAAGAGTACGGAATCACACTCATGGATATTCGTAAGATAAAAAAATTGATCGAGCTGGTTGAAGAATCTGGCATTTCTGAACTGGAAATTTCTGAAGGTGAAGAGTCAGTACGCATCAGCCGCACGACGGTAGCACCCGCGATGCCAATGACTCAACAATATATTTCTGCACCTGTTCATCAGCCGGTACAAACCGCTGCTCCGGCTGCGCCAGCCGCTGCTGACAAACCGGCAGAAATCAGCGGCCACATTGTCCGCTCCCCAATGGTCGGTACGTTCTACCGTTCACCAAGCCCAGATGCGAAACCTTTCATTGAAGTCGGCCAGCATGTCACTCAGGGCGAAACCCTGTGCATCGTCGAAGCCATGAAAATGATGAACCAGATCGAAGCGGATAAAACCGGCGTAGTGAAAGCGATTCTGGCTCAAGACGGTCAACCTGTTGAATTCGACGAGCCACTGGTCGTCATCGAATAACGAGGCGTCCCCATGCTTGAAAAAATAGTCATTGCTAACCGCGGTGAAATAGCACTGCGTATCCTGAGAGCCTGTAAGGAGCTTGGGATCAAAACCGTTGCGGTACACTCTGCGGCAGACCGTGACCTGAAGCACGTCCTGCTGGCAGATGAAACCGTCTGCATCGGCCCTGCGGCATCAGCAAAAAGCTACCTGAACATTCCCGCCATTATTTCTGCGGCGGAAATCACTTGCGCACAGGCGATCCATCCCGGTTATGGTTTCCTGTCTGAAAACGCTGACTTTGCTGAGCAAGTTGAACGTTCCGGCTTTATTTTCATTGGCCCGAAAGCGGATACCATCCGTTTGATGGGGGATAAAGTTTCCGCTATCAGCGCGATGAAAAAAGCCGGTGTGCCTTGCGTTCCCGGCTCTGATGGCCCATTGGGTGACGATGCTGAGAAAAACAAAACGATTGCAAACCGCATCGGCTATCCGGTGATCATCAAGGCATCGGGCGGCGGTGGCGGTCGTGGTATGCGCGTTGTACGCCGCGACAAAGATCTGGAACAATCCATTGCTATGACCCGCGCAGAAGCAAAAGCGGCGTTTAACAACGACATGGTGTACATGGAGAAATTCCTTGAAAATCCACGTCACGTTGAAATTCAGGTCTTGGCTGATGGTCAGGGCAATGCACTCTATCTGGCTGAGCGTGACTGCTCCATGCAGCGCCGCCACCAGAAAGTGGTGGAAGAAGCGCCAGCACCGGGTATTTCTCCGGAACTGCGCCGCAGAATCGGTGAACGCTGTGCCAATGCCTGTATTGAAATCGGCTATCGCGGAGCGGGTACATTCGAATTCCTGTACGAAAATGGTGAATTCTACTTTATTGAGATGAATACCCGTATTCAGGTTGAGCATCCAGTGACTGAGATGATCACCGGCGTTGACCTGATCAAAGAACAGTTACGTATCGCCGCAGGTATGCCGCTGTCCATCAAACAGGAAGATATCGAAATCAAAGGTCATGCGATCGAATGCCGTATCAATGCAGAAGATCCGAAAACCTTCCTGCCAAGCCCGGGCAAGATCACCCATTTCCATTCACCGGGTGGCTTTGGTGTGCGTTGGGAATCTCATATCTATGCGGGATATACCGTACCGCCTTACTATGATTCCATGATCGGCAAGTTGATCACTTACGGCGAAACCCGTGAAGTTGCCATTGCGCGTATGAAAAATGCACTGGCCGAGTTGATCATTGATGGCATCAAAACCAATATCGATCTGCAACTGGCGATCATGAATGATGAAAACTTCCAGAAAGGCGGCACCAATATCCACTATCTGGAGAAAAAACTGGGTTTGCACGAAAAGTAAGGTTTTTTAACTCGCATTCAGAACAGATGAATTTTAGCGAATGAAATCCCACCTTTTTGAGGTGGGATTTTTTTATCCCTTACAAATAACAGGCAAAGCAGATGAAGTTGCAAACCAATCCTCCGCATTAGCAACCAAATTAACTGCCCACCACCTATTCGGCTCCGAAGCCGCCGAGCCAGACCATACGGTGTAACTGGAGTTGGAGTCATTGGTTGACCAACCATACTCATTGTATAGTTGCAATGTAGCTAATCTGAAAAGTTCATATAAAGTCGGCAAGTTATTACAATATTGTCGTCCTTTCTCTATCCCTGCACCAGCCCAAACTTCTTTACTACCCTTTACTCCATATGTACTTGAGCCTGGCCATTCTGCATGTAATAAAGGCCTACGGTAATTTACCCCCTTATGCAGGATGCTCTCTACCATATGTCCCCAATAATTGGCCTTATCCGTATCAGGGCTGGTAATCACAGTAAAGATAACATCAGTTTTCTCCTCTACAGGCCCTGTGATACCATCAGCAATAGCCTTCAATGTTGTCCTTACACCTATTCCTTCTGGATCAGAGGCTATTTTAATAAACTGACCGGTCTGATCTGTGTAGCCAATAAATTCTCCCTCTTTACCATCCAACTTGGTCTTGAATTCCGGCGGCTGTACTGCAACATTTTGTCGATTAACCCCACTCATCTTAATAACCACAGGTACCCAAGCCGCAGATTTACCATGCTTTTGAGTTTTAATCGTCAACTGAATAGAGTCTGTTTTAGAATTTGGAGTCTCATTTTCTCTAGCCCGAAGTTTAACCACAGACTTCCCGTTGACAACTACTGTGTCCTTACCCTGCGCATCCAGCTTCACTTCGACAGTATCAGCAACATTTGCTACTCTGCCTCCATCGATCTTACTCTTTGTTTCATTACCCTTATTTTGCGTATCGTTAGTTGTGAGCGTTAAAATATCTTTTGCACGGGCATTCACCCCATTTCTCGCCAATATTGAAAACTCAAGCACCTTACCAGCATGCCCTTCCACAATAAGGTAGTCCTGCGGCTTTCCATTCTGCACGATTCCACTGAATCCCCCCCCAGTATTGCTCGGTAAGCTAGAATTTGACTTGTTGTCTCCCGATTTAGCTAAATCTTCCACGGCTGCGACTGTTTGTCCTTCTTCTCCCCAGGCATAGAAAGAGTTATCCGTCTTATTCCCACCGTTGTGCTCATAGACATATTCAGCTTGTAATGTTTCACCCACTACCAGCATTTTTTGGTTGGCTACTTTGAGTTTCAGATCCTTGATACTTGGTGGTGTTGGCGGATTAAACGTGATTTTGGCCGCCAGTTTGGGAAACGCCCGGCCATCCACCGCCGGCGTCACCGTCCATTCACCGGTTTTTGTCCCGGCCGTTACGGTGGCAATATAGGTGCCGTGGTTGGCCGGATCTTCCTGAATCGCCCCCATCTTCGGCTCATCCCCGGTGCCGGACAAAGCCCCGCTGCCGGCAAAATGAAGGCGCGGCTGAATATTGGCAACCGGCTTATCCTGCCTGTCTCTCAGCACCAGTGTCAGGGTGGCCTGCTGCTGGTTAT
>NZ_JBBMXH010000046.1:0-32616 GCF_037996725.1 Xenorhabdus entomophaga | reverse complement strand
ATCAGCGATATGGAATTGAGGCTGAATATGACACCAAGAAAGATTTTAAATGGGCTGACGCCAATGGAAGCTTATACCGGTCGCATGTTGCACTTATTGCGTTAATCCAGCTTTACTTCAATCTACTTAGAAAAACTCATTATTCAATGTATGGCATTGAGAAAACATACCAGTGTTTTTGAATATTCATATAATTTAGAAAAAATTAACATTCACTCCTGTAAATCCAACCTTAAGACAAATATCATACTCTTTTCCAAACAACGCCCAGCATCAGCCAAAATCAATTTCCATTCTTCATCAACTGGGTGATTTATACCAGAAAGGTGATCATAAAATAATTTTCATAGCTGTATGATAAGTAAAATATGGCGAAGAAGATTAATTTATTTATTTATTGCCATCCAAAATCAATCAAGTTTTCTGAATTATTACTTTAATTCACTTATATATTGCTGAAATAAGCAATGAGGAACTTATATGTAAAATTAAATATTAGCGCTTTTCCATTAACCATAAGAACCTACATTTATCATGCTGATGCTAAATAACATACCTGAGTGATTCAAAATATCACTTAGTTCTATTTCTATTAATTTTTCGACTGGCACAGAAAGAAAAAAATGTTATTGCAAAAAATTGAGTATCACTTTTCTTATAATGCCGATAAGGTAGCGATTTATTCTAAAACGGAAGCCATGACTTATGCGCAATTGGCGATCAGTTCTTATAATATCGCGAAATCTATTAATCAGCGATTAGCTGAATCTGATTCACTTATCGCCATTTTAATGAACAGGCAACCTGCTATTATTGCAACGCTTCTTGGAATTATGCGATCAGGCAATGCCTATGCCATTGTGGAAGCAGGCAATAATCATCAGGAAACGATGGCAAGGTTGAATGCCATTCAGCCGGATTTTATTATCACTGACGAAGATAATGAAGCGTTCGCAGAGGAAAGTAGTTTCCGTTGGTTAAATTATCGTGCAGCAACCTCTGACCAGAATGATTCAAGTATGGTCCGACTGAAACAACTATTGGTGTCACAATCCATTCAGTCTCTGTTCAGGAGTTACACACCACTTCCGAATTAACATTACCGATTGGTCAACCTTTCGGATGTACCCAAATTCTTTTACGTGGGAATGATGGTAAATTCAGTGACAAAGGCCCCATTGAAGGAGAATTATTCATCGGTGGGCCTTCTGTGGCAAAAGGTTACAGAAATTTGTCTCAGGCCAGTGCGGAGCGCTTTGTAGAACTTTCTGGCTATGCCGGTAGGTATTACCGCACAGGTGATCGGGTTCGAAGAGAAGCTAACGGGACACTAAGTCATGGGATTATGTGCCGATGCAACAGAAAGCAATCATTATGACCAACTCCATTCGCTGGCAGAGCAAAAATTCGGGCAGGCTCCTACCGCTTTTGTATTAAGTGCCGGACGCGGATTGCCGGGAACACTGACCACCTCTGATTCAGGGCAATGGCAAGATCTCATTAACATCAACTTATTAGGTGCGATGCACCAATTACGCTCTTGTGCGGCTTTGTTCTCACAACAAGCGCTGGCAGACCCCAAAGTCCGGGATATTGTTGTGATCGGCTCAACGGTCGGCCGGACAGTATCAGCCGGAAATCCTGTATACGGTGCCACTAAATTTGCCCTGCATTCTTTGGTTGACTCACTACGTCAAGAACTGTGCGAAAAACTCATTCGTGTCACATTAATTGAACCCGGATTTGTCCATTCAGAATTTCAGGCCACCAGCGTTTGGCGGCATTTGTTACCATAAAACCGGATGCCATTACGCGTTTACAATCAATTCTGGCTGAAATACGCCAGTTGGCCGTTGCCAGATTGCCTGTCTATATGGTTCCCGGCCTTATATCATTTCTGGATGTAATACCAAAAACTAACTCCGGCAAATTAGACCGTAAGGCACTTGAACATCTGGTTGTTGATGTTCTTGCTTTATCCCCCGATAAATATGTTGCGCCATCGGGTAAAACAGAAGTTTGGCTCAGTCATCATTGGTCAAAACTACTGGATATCACCACTATCAGCACAGATGCTAATTTCTTTACTCTGGGCGGTCACTCTTTACTGGCAACACAGCTACTTTCCGCTATTAACAAGCAATTTGGCATAGAGTTCAGTTTACGGCAGTTCTTTCAGGCACCAACAATCCGCGCATTGGCGACACAGATAGATATCGCGTCAACCATGGAACACCGTTCAGAAACAGTGATCCCACGTCAGGCAAAGTCTGAAAAATATCCGCTGTCTTTCCCTCAGCAACGACTTTGGTTCCTGTCACAACTGATGCCTGATTCAGCGGTCTATCATATCCCCATCGCCTTTGAATTGAACGGCACGTTAGATATCAAACGATTACAACAGGCTTTTGCTCATACTGCCAAATATCATCCATTGCTACGTGTACGGTTTGTGCAAGAACATGATCAAGTGACACAAGTCTTAGCTAATGCGATGACTGAGATAAAAATCCAGCATTGTGAAGGATTGGCAAACCTTGATGGCGCCAGTCTGCAAAACGAGTTGGCCCAATTACTCAGTATTGAAGCCAGACGTACTATGGATTTGGAAAATGAGGGCGGATTGAGAGCAACCTTATTCCAGATTCATGAGCAGAAGCATTATTTGGCACTGACTTTCCACCATCTTATTACGGATGGCTGGTCACGTACTATCTTCCTGCATGAATTTGGACAACGATACAGCGCTATCACCGAAAACATGATCGATCCCCACCGGTAAGCAAGGACTGTGTTATAGCGAATTTGCTACTTGGCAACGCCAGTATCTATCTAATCCAGATCTTCAACATCAGGCAGATTATTGGCGCACTAAACTATCCGGTGCTCCGGATTATTTAGCCTTGCCAACAGACTATACACGCCCGGCACAACTGAGTTATCACGGAAAAGTACTCAACTCCCGGATACCTTCCGAAACCTATGTGCAATTACGTAAATTAGGCGAACAGAGCGGCGCCACTTTATTTATGATGCTGCTTACTGCCTATAAGGCCCTGTTGTTCCGTCTGACCACCCAAGAGGATCTTGTTGTCGGCGTTCCCATCGCTAACCGGCATTATCAAGGAGTTGAAAAGACCATTGGCCTGTTTGTTAACACCTTCGCTATCCGCAGCCAGTGTGCTCCTGAGATGCCGTTCAGCGAATTCTTGGAAGTCGTCAAGAACAATACACTGGATGCTTATGAACATCAGGATATTCCGTTTGAACGAATCGTGGAAATCTGTCAGGCTAAGCGCGGTTTTAACCAGCATCCGGTGTTTCAAACTATGTTTGATATGCAAAACGAAAACGAATGGCAACTGGAACTTCCTCATGTAAAAACAACGTTCTTCGAAGTCGACACGCAAATCGCCCGCTTTGACCTATTACTTGCCGTCAAAGAAGATAGCCACGGGCTTGAGCTTGCTTTTGAATATTCGACAGAACTGTTCCGTGAAGAGTCTATCCGTCACTTTGCCGACAGTTTCGCTAGCTTACTTCAGGCAATCGCGAATACGCCAAAACTGGAGCTGGCAAGCATACCACTGCAAACAGGTTCGTTGTCCATACCTCCGACATCAATATCTAAGGCCAAAGGCAATGTTGTGTCGATCTTCAGGCAACAAGTCAACGCTAATCCTGATGCCATTGCACTCATCGCAGGAGAACGCTCAATCAGTTATGCTGAGTTGGATGCAAAATCATCAGAACTTGCAGACTTCCTGCAACTCAAAGGAGTTTCGTATGAAACACCTGTCGGTATGTTGTTACGCCCTTCGCCAGAAGCCATCGTCACGATTCTGGCAATACTTAAAGCGGGAGGAATGTACGTCCCTATTGATAATGATTATCCAGCAGACAGAATTAATCTCATCCTGAACGATGCGAAAGTGCTATGTCTGATTACTGACAGCGATATATTTTCCAGCGCCCAACACCAAAAGAGTTGGCAGAAATCTTTGATGAGGTAACCCTGAATCCAGACAAAGACATCTTGTTAACCCTTTCAGAAACAGACTCTGATGAGGCTATTTTTCTTGTTCATCCTGTTTTTGGCCTGGCATTTCCATACCTTGCCCTGAGTAAACGTATACCGGGCAAACGGCTCTTTGGATTAAACAATCCGACTTTTGGTCAAAAACAGGGGCGTTTCATCAGCATAGAACAACAAACTGAGCACTATGTCGCAGCAATTCGTAAAGTACACCCCAACGGGCCTTACCATTTAGGGGGATGGTCTTATGGTGGTGTCGTCGCTTATGAAATGGCTCAACAATTGTGTGCTATGGGTCAAGAGGTTGAAACACTTGTCCTGATAGATAGTTTCTTTGCATCGAATCGCCATTGGCAACAACCTGATGAAGTCGCCTTGCAAAACTTTATGTCTAAGGAAGGCGTTGATCCTGAAAGTACATTTGGTAAAGCGTTCTCGGTTGAGTTACAGCACAATCCAGAATTACTGATGAACTATCAGCCGCGTCCTTATGCGGGTCGTGTCGCACTGATACAAGCGTCACAGGAGCGAGAGCTCAACAATCCTCTTATTTTTGACAATCTTGTTAATCATTGGGAAGAACTCGTCGAGGGTGAATTTAACACCTATCGCATTAATGCTACCCATGATGATATTTTTAAGGAAAACAACATCGGGGGAAACAGCAAATATCCTCAATCAGATATTTGTCCGACAAAATGCTTTGCCTGAAACCAACATACTCATCAGTGAAACAGAGTAATCAGTAAGAAGGTAATAGCTAAAAAACAACTGCCCTACAGAAGAATAACTGTGGGGCATATTTATAAATTTGAGTAAGGATGTAAATTTGAATATATACCTTCAAATTAAAAATATGATTAAGCCGCCTAATTGGATGGATGATATACGTTCCATTCTGGCACTTGCGATTCCGTTAATTATTTCTCAATGTGCGCAAAGTGGGATTTTATTCATCGATACATTACTGATGGGACAACTCGGCCCACAGGCACTTGCAGCAGGTGCATTGGCTATTTCGGCATTTTACTTATGCTACATACTGTCATTTGGTGTCATCTCCGCTGCGGGTAATTTGGTTGCCATCTATCATGGTGCAGGTCGCCGCCGTGATATTGTTTCCGCCATTCGTTGTGGATTACTTCTTGCACTACTTTTATCTTTTGGAATGGGAATACTCTTGTGGAATATTACCCCTCTGATGCTGATGCTTGGACAACCACCAGATACCGTAGAAATGGCCCAGAAATTCTTATATATACTCGTTTGGGGGATGCCATTTGGACTCTTATTTCTCGCATTGAGAGGATTTACCGCCGGCATAGGTAAACCGGGCCCTATTCCCTTCATTATGTTCAGTGCACTTATCCTCTCTGGTAGTTTAGGGTGGATTTTATCCAAAATAATGGGGATATATGGTATCGCCATTGCTTCCACCATTACATATGGCTATATGGGAGTTATATTCATTGTGGTTCTATGCCTGCACCCCCATTACAAACGCTATCCAATCTTTACCCGATTAACCCGCAAAGATTTAACCATCATGCCCGAACTCCTTAAAATTGGGATACCTACCGCGGGAACTCTTGGTCTGGAAAATAGTTTGTTTAATGGCTGTACCTGGCTAATGGGAGCTTTAGGTGCCATCACGCTGGCTGCTCATCAAAGCATCATGCAATTGGTCATCACAAGTTTCAGTGTGCCACTGGGTCTGATGTATGCGGTTTCCATGCGTGCAGGGCAAGCCTCAGGTGCGGGAAACTGGCATAAAGTACGTAACTTATCCTGGATTGGAAATGCCCTAATCCTATTATGGTCATTATTGACTATCTCAATATTATTGCTGATCCCAAATGAATTATTGTCCCTTTTTCTGCCTTCTGATGTAAATCAGGCAACTGAGGCCAAAAATATAGCATTAATGTTAGTGCCGTTTGCTGCCCTGCTATGCTTGCTGGATGGTTGGCAAACAATGGTATGTGGACTTCTCCGTGCTCTTAAGGATGCACAAGTTACGGTTATTATTTCTGGAGTAAGTTATTGGGGGATCGGATTACCCATCGCATGGTGGCTGTCACAGTATTCTCTCGGTCCTGCGGGTGTATGGTGGGGCATGTGTTCCGGGTTGTTTATCGCTTGTCTTGTAATGCAAACCCGGTTGCAAATGCTGTTACGGCAACGTACGTATATTTCTGCTGAATTAGCAGGATAAATAGCACGTTATTCATGCACTGATAATGTTTGAGGTCTGTGATAGTTGTAAAATTTCCCTCATCCAGATTGGGGCTGGCTGATCTGATATCCACAAAATGTCCAACCTCACTTATATCGATAGTGTATTGGCAAAAACTCCCTATATTGCTGGAAATCATTTCACTATTGTGGATTCTTATTTATTCGTCATCGTTCGATGGGTATTTCAGACAAAATTAGACATTTCTGGATTGGTTAATTTAAATCTGAAAAAGATATTTTTTAATGCTATAAGCTTCCGGTAGCTTACTACCGGAAGCTGAATATAATTTGTACCCTTAATCTTTCAAGTTGCAGCTTTGCTGGCTGCGCTCACCCCATACATAATTTTAATTTGTTATGTTCGGAGGTTTGTTCTCTTGCCGTTGTGCGACATACTGAAATTTACTGGGTATATCATCTTTAACGATCAGTCAATTTGTGATGCGTTGAATTGATGTGTTGGTTTAACTATCTTATCTTGGGCAGCAACGAGCTGTAATTCAAACTCCTCACTTTTTTGCGTTTCCAACATCACTTCATAAACTGCCGCTGCAATATGTTCTAATGCAGCTTGTAATGCTACGTTTGTCAAAGATGGGCTTTTCAATAGATTGACGAGGAATAAACCACTGGTTAAGTCACCAACACCAACTGGTTGACGCACTCCCGTATCAATCAATGGGCGACTAACATGCCAACTATGTTCTTTAGTCACTAAAAGCATTTCAAAACAATCTGCCCGGTAACCTGCACGGCTTAAGTGCTTAACTAACACTATCTTAGGGCCTTTTTCACATAATTCACGTGCTGCGGATATGGCTTGTTCTACATTCTCAATTTTCCGCATAGCCAGTGTTTCAAGCTCCAGTAAATTAGGTGCAATAATATCACTGACGGGTAATACCTTCTCACAAAAAAATTCAGCAACACCAGATGCAACAATACATCCCTTTTCTGGGTGTCCCATGACAGGATCGCAGAAATACCATGCTTCGGGATTAGCTTTCTTAACCTGCTTTACAATATCGAGAATATGACTCCCCTGTTCCGCAGAACCGATATAACCACTCAGAACAGCATTGCAGGATGCCAATTTATTAATTTCGCTAATTCCCTGCACAATTTCTGTCAGATGTTCTGGCGGCATTACACATCCACGCCATTGAGGATATTGAGTGTGATTAGAAAACTGAACCGTATTTAATGGCCATACGTTCACTCCCATACGACTCATAGGAAAAACAGCCGCGCTGTTTCCCGCATGACCAAAAACCACATGAGACTGAATTGAAAGAATATTTTTCATTATAAGGCCTAATTTATATTTTAAGATCTGTGAGTAGCTGATAAAGATGCCAGATACTTAAAGGGCAACATCACTGTTGCCCTTTAATAACATCTTTATGAATTATTTCCAGTCGATAAGGCAATAATGTTTTTTACCACGACGTAACAAAGTATAACGCCCGAACAAACGATCACCGTCCGTAAATACATACATAGGCTCAGATTGTTTTACGCCATTGATGGAAACTGCATTGGAACTGATCATAGTACGCGCTTGACCACGGGAAGGAACAAACTCAGTAGAAACCAATGCTTGTTGCAGGTCAGCCCCATTTTCAAGTTCAATTGCTGGCATACCATCCTGAGCCAGTTGAGCAAAGTCATCTTCAGTCAAGTCAGCCACAGCACCGGAGAATAAACTCTCAGTAATACGCTTAGCCGCAGCAAGACCTACTTCTCCATGCACTAATTTGGTGACTTGCTCTGCCAATATATACTGAGCACGTGGCGCTTTACCGCTATTTTTATCTTCTTCTTCCAGTGCATTAATTTCTTCAATGCTCATGAAAGTAAAGAATTTCAGGAAACGGTAAACATCTGCATCTGCTGTGTTAATCCAGAACTGGTAAAATTTGTATGGACTGGTTCTTTTCGGATCCAACCAAACTGCCCCACCTTCAGTCTTACCGAATTTAGTGCCATCTGATTTAGTGATCAGTGGTACTGTCATTCCAAACACTTGTTTCTGGTGTAAACGACGAGTCAAATCAATACCTGAAGTAATGTTGCCCCACTGATCTGAACCACCAATCTGCAATTCAACACCATATTTTCCATTCAGCTTAGCAAAGTCATAGGACTGTAACAGGTTATAAGAAAATTCTGTGTAGGAAATACCAACATCATCGCGATTTAAACGTTGCTTCACCGCTTCTTTGTTGATCATCTGATTAACGGAAAAATGCTTACCAATATCACGCAGGAAAGTCAGCACATCCATTTCACCAAACCAATTATAGTTATTGGCTAACTCTGCACCATTTTCACCATCAAAACTGAGGAATGGAGAAACCTGCTTGCGAATTTTCTCAACCCATTCTTTGACTGTTTCTTCTGTGTTTAATTTGCGTTCAGTTGCCTTAAAGCTAGGATCGCCAATCAAACCTGTCGCACCACCGACCAACGCAATAGGCTTATGCCCAGCAAGTTGGAATCGTTTTAAACACAGCAAGGGAACCAGATGGCCCAAATGCAAGCTGTCAGCGGTAGGATCGAAGCCACAATAGAGAGAAACCGGACCTTGCGCCAGTCTCTCAGCTAACGCCTCTTCATCCGTTACCTGGGCAACAAGGCCCCGCTCTTGCAGTTGTTTTATCAGGTTATTGCTAGACATCAATGACTCCATCGGTTTGTATACGTTACCTATATACCTATATAAGTATCTCGTTATAAATCACGTGCTATAGAATAAAACGCCCGTAATATAAGTGCCAGTATTAAAAACGGTAATTACATCCTTTACCTTTCAAATCACTGCGTTATCGACTGCATTATTGACTGCAATTTGAAGGTCATTGAGGTTCATTCGGCACAGGGCATTTTGTATAAGGTATAGGTTGTTAAGGCGCTAAGCGATCAATATGCCATTCGTCACCTTCACGCTGATACAAAAAACGGTCGTGAAGACGATGGGCGCCTCCCTGCCAGAATTCTACAGAATCAAATTCAACTCTGAATCCTCCCCAAAAACTGGGCAAAGGAACTTCTCCATTAAGAAACTTTTGTTTCAGCTCCAAGAACTTACTTTCCAAAATACCTCTGGCAGAAATTCGCGAGGATTGTTGGGAAGCCCAAGCGGCAATTTGGCTATCTCTTGGACGGCTATGGAAATATTTTATAACTTCAGCAGGAGACAGTTTTTCCGCCTTACCAAGAAAACTGACTTGCCTTTCCAATTGATGCCATGGGAAATAGAGGCTAATCCGATTATTCTGGGACAGATGTTTCGCCTTCCGGCTACCAAGGTTGGTATAAAAAACTAAGCTGTGAGCGTCAAAATGTTTTAATAGAACAATACGCTGGTAAGGTTGACCATGTTCATCTACTGTAGCAACGCACATTGCCGTCGGATCGCTTAGTTTAGCTTCACAGGCCTGCTTTAACCAATGTTCAAAAAGTTCAATGGGTTCTTTAGTAAGATCTTTGCGCCTTAATCCACCGCGTATATATTCGCGGCGCAATTCTGCAATGGCTGTTTCATTATGTTCAGACATTTCTAACTCTCGATTTCTTAATGAGTATTAGCATATCATTGCTATCTACTAACTATATAAAGCTAACTATATAGCCACACCAAATAGCTACCAACTGATTTTTAGCTCACCACAGGGTAAATTGCCCCTAAAATCGTTTCCCTGTCTGCACCCGTTACTGATGGCAAATTACCAGACAGTCCGGACATGGTTCGGAATGCCAACCAGGCAAATGCCAGTGCTTCCATGTCATCACCACTCAATCCATATTTGTCTGTCGTAGCCACTTCAGAATCTGGCAATAAAGCTGATAACCGACTCATCACAAGCGGATTTCGGGCCCCGCCGCCACAAACAAGAAGACGATCACAGCCACCACTCAACACAACTTGCTGGGCAATACTTACAACCGTTAATTCAGCCAGTGTTGCCTGAATATCCACAGGTGAAACATCTGGAAAATCAGCCAACTGCCTTTCCAGCCATGCCATATTAAAATACTCACGCCCTGTGCTCTTTGGTGCAGTACGTGCAAAATAAGGGTCAGAAAGCATTTTCTGGAGTAAAGATTCATTGACAATGCCTTCACTGGCCCACAACGCATCTTTGTCATATGGTATTTGCTTATGTTGCCATGTCCAGGTATCCATCAACATATTCCCGGGCCCGGTATCATATCCCTTAACCGCAGAATTAGGCAGAAGCGCGGAAATATTCGCAATACCGCCAATATTCAAAATAACACGCCTCTCTGTCGGGTGACCCAATACCGCCATATGAAATGCTGGCACCAAAGGCGCTCCCTGACCGCCATAAGCCATATCACGTCGTCTGAAATCACCTACAGTTGTAATATTGGTCAGTGCTGCCACACGATTATTGTCGCCAATTTGCATAGTAAACGGTTTCTCTCCATCTGGCTCATGCCATACCGTCTGCCCATGACACCCGATTGCAGTAATATCGCTTGCGGTGAGACCAGCCTTATCCAACAACCCTTGCACTGCTTCGGCAAAAAGAGTACCAAGTTCATAATCAAACCTTCCCACCATTGATAATGTCGTTTGCTGCCCCTGACAGATGGAAAGCAATTTTTGTTTCAACTCTTGTGGGAAAGAATGGTTATAACTTACTTGCTGGGTAACTGCCTTATCACTAATCTCCGCTAGAATAACATCAACTCCATCCATGCTGGTGCCAGACATAACACCAATATAACGCCCTGACTTCATAAATATTCCCCTATTAAAGAATGGATTACATTTAATCTTGAGTAGACTATAAAGTACATCGATTCGGACTATATATGTTTAATGATTATTATCAGAGATAAAATCTGAGTTTTGGAAAGCTCTTCACAAAACATGCTAAACTTTTGGTCAGGAATTATTCCTTTCGGAGTTGATTGTGAACATTTATTATATATGCAGATATGAATCATTAGTGGTTGGCAAATTTATTCTTCCTGCCGCTAGCAATAGTATCTGCTACTAACAATAGTAGCCGAATGCTTGGTTATAGGTTTATTATCAAGCTTCTCTATCGGGTATTAAAATAGGAGTGACTATGTTAAAACGTTTCCTGGTTGGTGCAGTTGTCCTTACCACATTATCTGGTTGTGCAGACATGGGAGCGCTTTCTAGTGATACTTATTCTATTGGACAAGCCAATCAAGCTCAAACTGTAACCTATGGCACCATTCTTTCTGTACGCCCTATCACTATCAAAGGTAATCAAGCTGGCGATCCTAATATGTTAGGCCTCATTGGTGGCGCTGTTTTAGGCGGGTTGTTAGGTAATACGGTCGGTGGTGGCTCTGGTCAAAAACTTGCTACAGCCGCAGGTGCTATTGCCGGTGGTCTGGCTGGGCAAGGCATCGAAGGTGCTATAGATAAAACGAAAGGTGTTGAGTTAGAAATTCGTACGGACAGCGGAAAAAATATTATCGTAGTACAAAAACTGGATCAGGTCAGATTCAACAGAGGACAACGAGTCAGAATTGCCAACAGTGGAGATTCTCTGACTGTATCACCACTCTGAAACATTCAAGTAGCATAAAACTAAAAAATCGCGGATTGCCAGTATCTGGACCGCGATTTTATATTATTAATTAACTTTTATATTACCTGTTTATGTAATTGGTTAATATTCTTTTCGATTTTTTTTATTACGGAAGATAGAAGAATTAACTCATCATGAGTAATTCCCTCCAAAATTTCTTTCCTTGTCAAATCAATAACACTATCCACTTCTCTGATAAAAGTTTCAGATTCTCCGGTTAATTTGATTCTTTTGGCTCGCCGATCATTGGCACATGTGTGACGCGTAATCAGTTTCTTTTCTTCTAATTGATCAAGGGTTCTCACCAGAGATGGCTGCTCAATACCAATAGCTTTCGCGAGCTGTATCTGTGACTGCTCTGGTGGCAGCTGACTAATATTGTATAGAGTAACCCAATGCGTCTGAGTTAATTTCAACGGTTTCAAACGATGATCAATTAAAGCGCGCCAAACACGAACTAAACGTGCCAGGTCTGATCCCAATGTCAATTCCAATTACCCCTCCTTATAATTAGAGACTCATATAACATCAATGAATTACCCAATCAGTTTATTCATATGAATAATGGATACGCACCCTATATCATTCTTACATTAGCAGAATCAGAAATTTTGCTAATTACCTAATTAGTGTCGCGTTGGCTTGTTACTCAAAGTTGACATCTTCGTCGCCCTAAAGAGCGAAGTTTTACGGCGCACCGAATAAAATCGCGCATTAATCCACCAACGATATAAACTGTATAAAATAATCCTCCGACTAAACTATTGTAAGTTTAAATATCAACTAAAAAAATACAATCCCCCAAAATATATACATTTCCACTCGGTTAAAGTTCTATAAGAATAACCGCCATCCAAATACTAATCTATATATTTTTACATTAATATCATTTTTCTCTTACAGATAGTGTCAATATTAGAATAAAAAACATAAAAAACAACAAGATAACAAAACAGCTCTTTTATTGTTCAATAAATAATTCTTTAATAAGAAAATTTTACTAAAACTTTTCAATTATCCAACGAGAATGCTATTTTTGATCGACTTATGTCAAATAAAAAATATTTAATACAGATATTACATCATTTATTACTGGTAATATTTCTTATTCCCACGGTAATTATGAAATATTATTCATATAAGAAATTTTTTCAGCCATTCAGTATAAAGCTAAAATAATTCCTGATTATCTGGTATAATATTTTCCTAATTTGCTTTTATTTTTAACCATCTTAGATGTCTATGATGACATAAGTGCAATATTTTTCTTTTTTCACCATCTGATAGTTTCATCCATATAAATCGCTCCTCTCTGCTCCGATAGCATCCCCGACAAAAACCACGGGAGTCAGATTCACAGATCCCTCGGCAAGGGTTTGGAATAGCAAAAAATTCTAATTGTTCAGCCATCTCATCCTCCCGTATCCAGGTTTATAAGCCTCTTCTCCACAAAGGATTTACTATGTTGATCAGTATAAAATCATCTTGTAACAATTTATAACAAAAACAATAACAAAATGAAACAAAATAAATAAAAGACAAAATGAATTACTTCAATCTATACACGTTCTAGTTGTATCAACTATAAAAAAACACCTGAATTTCACTAAACAAGTCCAAAATCACTCATCATGCCATTGAAATTATTGCATTTTTAATTTCTCTTATTCTCTTGCATTCAAGGCTATCTTGTTATTATCAGCATCCCATGCAGCCCCAGAACAGCATGAGGCACCCAAGCAAAAAGGCAAACCACATCAACCTTTGCCATTTGAGTATTCTCTTAAATAAGAGAATCAGACATCAGTCAGAAAATTGACATTATGACTGTCTCAAAAGACGTTTTCATCAAGTGAGTGATAATTGCTGAGGCACAAGCTGACGTGGAACTTCATCTTAAGTTGGAGGGAATAAAATGAGCAAGAGCCGGATAAACACCGCCGTCTTCCGGGAAACAACCAAGCAGATGGTAATAACAAATATTTTGAGCTATTTTTTATTAATAGCCCAATGCTCCAGCAACTACGTGTTTTCTGGCCGGCTGATTAACCAAACTCCTAATAAAATAAAAGCCATTCCTGCCGTTTTCAACAATGAAACTGGTTCATTGAACCAAGGCAATAAGGCCGCCATTAAATAAACAAAAGCATAACTCAAACTAATAATAGGATACGCTTTATTCAATGGCAGATATTTCAAGGTAAAAAACCAACATAACATGGACAGTGCATACCCTGCCAACCCAGCCATAACCACCAGCAAAGGAGTATGATTTGCCCAAAGCCAATCGATATCCAGCCAATGTGCTGACAACGAAAGCTCCGGCAAACGGGCAACTCCCCATTTCAATTGCAATTGTGCTAAAGTGATCAACAAGGCGCTCACTATTCCCCAAAGATAACCTTTCATTAACTCAGGCTCATCAATAAAATGCCCAACATAATCGCAAAAACGCCGATCCAGTGTTTTAGCCCCACTTTTTCCTGATATAAAAATTGCCCAATCAGAGTCACTACGACAAAATTTATACTGAGAATAGGATATGCAATGCTCAGCGGCAAAAATTGTAATAATCGCAGCCAAAATATCATTCCTATGCCCAACAGAAGAATAGCACCGGACAACCATATCACCATAGATACCCCTTTATGGGGGGTATCTTTTTTTTGCCAACAAATAACTGCCTGTTTCTGACATAGTTGTCCGGCACAGGTTAGTAAACTAACCAAAAATAATAATACTATGTTGCTGCTCATGGTTGTTTCTGATAAATCACAAGGACAAAACGATGGTTACTGCGTATTTTATCTGGCTTAGGTAACTCAGGAAGTTCCCCAGTTGAAGACAACAGGAAAACAATCGCAACCTGGCCTTCTTTACGCGCTTTCTTTAACCATTCAGGAAATTCTTCGTGTGTTACATATCTATATCGGCTATCTGGGTAATTAAGGCCATATTCCAATTCGCCCGGACGATCAAACATATAAATGTCATTGCGTTTTAATTCCCATGCAATCGCCGCGCCTACCCCAACAGACTGAGACAGGATATATTTACTATCTGCCAATTCTTTTTCATTTTGTCTAATAAAGTGCTGAGGAAGTTTTGAGTTAATCGTTTTGTTAGGCAATGCAGCTCCGATCGATAAACTGAGCACAATGGAACAGGCCGCAGCCCATAACCAATATTTACCATCATGAATGAAGCATAGATAACCAATCCCACCCCAAACCCCAAAGGCAATAATACCCATAATCCATTTCAGCCATTCATTGGGTTGGTAGAGAGGATGACTAGTCAACGTTTCCAAGACAAACAGCACTAAAATAGCAATCACTCCAATGAAAACATTCACGAGTCCATTCATTTTTAATGCTTTCATATTGCCATTTTTGACACAATCAACAGCATATTTTGCCATCATCAGTGCCAATGGGCCGATAAATGGTAAAACATAAGTTGGTAATTTCCCTTTTGCTATACTGAAAAATGCAAATGGAACAATGAACCAGCAGAACAAGAAAAACATTTCTGGATGGTCTTTTTTCTCTTTCCAGCTTTTAACCAGCGCACCAGGCAGTAACCCTAACCACGGAATCACACCTAATACTAATATTGGCAAGTAATACCAAATGGGCGCAATATGTTGTGCTTTCTCAGAAGCAAAACGTTGTATATGCTCTACCCAGAAGAAGTAATGCCAATAGTCCGGCTCGCGTAAAGCAACTGCAATTACCCACGGCAAACTAATTAAAACAGCAAATATCACGGCAATAGGTCCAAAACGAACCATTTCCAGAAAACGTTTCTGGTATATTGTGATGGGTACCATTGCTATCACAGGTAACGCCAAAGCCAGAAATCCTTTGGTCATAAAAGCCATGCCGCAAACCAGTCCTAATGCAGACCATGCCAGAACCCGTTCTCGAGTACTTCCTGCCTTAAGTGCCCAATAGCAACTCACTATCCCCGCAGTAATCCATAAAGAGAACATCGGATCAAGGACACTATAGGTACCAATGGAAAGGACAATAAACATGGAAATATAAATCAGGCTTGCAACAAAAGCCGTCTGGCGACATTGCCACATCATCATGGCAAGCCGGTAAAACAAAAAGGCACTCAGCAGGATGCTGAATACAGAGCCAAAACGGACAGCAAAGTTATTATGTCCAAAAATCCATTGGCTGATATTATTAAACCAATAGCCAGCAACAGGCTTTTCAAAATAGCGGATATCTAAGAAGTAAGGAACAATCCAATCCCCACGTTGCAGCATTTCCCGGCTAATTTCAGCATACCGCGTTTCATCCGGTTGCCATAATAGGCGGCTATCCAGAGGTAATAGGTAAGTAAGAATAAAAAAAAGAGCCATCAGAACGGCTCCAGCTTTACTCGTCCGAGTATTCAACATAACTGTGTTATACCTCTTGTTGGCAACCTAACCAGCCTTCACGACCGGGAAAATCTGAACGTACAATTTTCCCAACAGGAAGCGTGTCTCTATTTTCAGGTAATAAATGACTTAACTTACAGAACTGAACACCTTGCTGATGAAGCATGTTCAATAGTGTTTCAAACTGTGAAGACTTCGACATACCTTCAACTTCGGTATGAATGGTATAAACCGGAACCCCACGCTCATTTTTGATGGCTTCAAGGATAAAATGATTAAAGCCATCATCGCTGACCTGTGTGCCAACAACTTCATCATAAGTCGGTAATGTGACAGGAATTTGTACAGTGCCCAAGTTTCCATCAGGCAAAAGTGGCCTAAATGGATGTGTCCCCCGACAATCGCTATTGTAACCAAACCCAAAACGCTGTTTAACCATCAGTACACGTTCGTCCGCTCGCCAGCCAGCAACAGCCGAACATGTAACAGGCTGCCCTGTCGCCATTTCCAACGCATTAATACCCAATCGCACTTGCTCTGTCAGTTCAGCTTCAGACCAGTCCCCCACTTTAGCCTGCCAGCCTTGATGATCCCACGCATGCAAACCAACTTCATGACCTGCATCCATCGTTTGTTTCATCAGGTAGCCCAGATCTTTTGCGATTTTTTTACCCGGCCATGCTGTACCTGCCAGCAAGATATCCAAACCGTAAAGGGATGCCGCATTTGATCTCAACATCTTCCAGAGGAATTTAGGCCGCAACAGGCGCCATAAATGGCGCCCCATGTTATCCGGCCCAACACTGAAGAAAAAGCTGGCTTGAATATCATACTGCTGCAAAATTTCAAGTAATCGCGGTACACCTTCCTTTGTGCCTCGATAAGTATCCACATCAATTCTCAAACCAACTTGTTTCATTACATTTAATTCCTGATGCCATTCTAATTTCCAATGAATCTCTAGTGTTTTCTTTTCAGTTCTTCAACCGCTCCACACAAGAAGAAATCCAATGTTTCGTCAATGGTTTGCTTCATATCAATAGTGGGTTTCCATCCCAACAAACGCTCCGCGTTTTTAATACTGGGTCTGCGATGTTCAACGTCCTGATAACCTTGGCCATAATAGCTACTACTTTCGATCTTCTTAAACCCAGCAAATGGTGGGAAATGCCCCCGAAGTTCGTGTTTTTCAAAGCTATCTAACAGCATTTCAGCCAGTTGCCGTATGCTGGCTTCATTTGTCGGATTACCAATATTGATAATTTGTCCGTCACACGCTCCATCCCGGTTTTCGATGATCCTGAGCAGTGCTTCAATGCCATCATAAATATCGGTGAAACAACGTTTTTGCTCACCGCCATCGACCAGCTTAATCGGAGAACCTTCAACTAAATTCAGAATTAATTGGGTAATGGCCCTTGAGCTACCAATACGGGCTGAATTCAAGTTATCCAATCTTGGTCCCATCCAGTTAAATGGACGGAATAAAGTGAATTTCAGGCCTTCTTTTACACCGTATGCCCAGATAACCCGATCAAGTAGTTGTTTGGAAACAGAGTAGATCCAACGCTGTTTATTAATTGGTCCCACAATTAAGCGTGAAGTATCCTCATCGAATTCCTTGTCGTCGCACATACCATAAACTTCAGATGTTGAAGGGAAAATAATCCGCTTATTGTATTTCACACAATAACGAACGATTTTCAGGTTTTCTTCAAAATCCAGTTCAAAGACACGTAATGGGTTGCGGGTATATTCAATGGGGGTAGCTATCGCCACTAATGGAAGCACGACATCACATTTTTTGATGTGATATTCAATCCATTCCGTGTGGATACTGACATCCCCCTCAATAAAATGAAAACACGGGTTGTCAATGAACCGTTCAATAGCAGAAGAACCAATATCCATTCCATAGATGTCATAGTTACCATCAGCCAACAAACGTTCTGTCAGATGGTTACCAATGAATCCGTTAACACCCAGAATCAGGACACGTTTCCGACGGCCAACTTGTGCCGTGGCTTTAGGGCCAACATAAACACCCGTCACAATGCCCATTTCAAGCGTGAGTCGGTTGCCTTGTACATACAGCCCTGATTCTCCCTGTCCGCTGATAATTTCCAATGCACCTTCACCACAGGCAATAACAAAGGGTTTCGTGGAAATGACGGTTCCGGGAAGTTTGCCATGAGCCTGATTAAGTGGTTTTGAACGCCAAATTGTAATTTTGCGCTCACCCAAGAAAGTAAATGCACCTGGGTATGGCTCTGTCACTGCCCTGACTAAGTTATTAATTTCCTTAGCTGATTTATTCCAGTCTATTTCACCATCTTCAGCAGTGCGACGACCAAAATAAGTTGCCTGACTTTCATCCTGTGGAATCAATGGATAATGACCCGATTTAATTTGAGGCAGGATGCCATTCAATAATTCAACGGCTGCTTCGCGTATTTTTCTATGGATATCCAGTGAAGTATCAGTTTCATCTATTTGTACAGCCTGCTGCGCGACAATATCCCCTGCATCCGGTTTTGCCAGCATTTTGTGCAATGTGACACCTGTTTCTGACTCGCCATTGAGTACTGCCCAGTTGACCGGAGCACGACCACGATATTTCGGCAATAGGGAGCCATGAAGGTTAAATGAGCCCTTTTCAGCCAGTGATAAAATTTCCTGGCTGAGCATATTGCGATAGTAGAAAGAGAAAATAACATCTGGTTTCATTTCACGGATGCGCTCGACCCAAAGTGGGTGATTCACATTCTCTGGTGCAAATACAGGCAACCCTAAATCAGCACCAATATGCGCAACAGATGAGAAAAAGTTATTTTCATGCGGATCATCCGTATGTGTAAATACCGCCTGAATATCAAAACCCGCCTTTACTAAAGCATCAAGTCCGATACAACCAATATCATGATAGGCAAAGATAACTGCTTTCATTAGCTTTCTTCCTGATTATCGTAGGTCTTTCTAACTCCGACCACTTTTTGAATAAAATAACGCGGACGGGCACGAACGTCGTTATATATCCTGCCGATATATTCACCAAGTAATCCCATTGCGACGAACTGTGCACCAATAAACATGAAAAGGATAGCAAATAGGGTAAACACACCTTCAGCAGCCCACATTGAGCCAAAAATAAGGCGTAGAGTAATCAATAATACCGCTAACAAGAAGCCAGTTACGGCAATGACACTTCCCACCACACTCAATAACCGCAATGGAGCTGTGGTCAGGCAGGTCAGAAGGTCATACATCAGGTTCACCAATTTCATGAAATTGTACTTGGAATCCCCGAATTCACGCTCTGCATGAGCCACATCTATTTCTATCGTTTTACGTGCAAAGGTATTAGCGAGTATGGGAATAAAAGTACTGCGTTCATGACATTGCAGCATCGCACGGACAATATGACGGCGGTAAGCTCGCAACATACAACCATAATCTCCCATTGAACGCCCCGTAGCTTTGGTGATCATCGCATTGATTATTTTGGACGCACTTTTACGGAACCAAGAATCCTGACGGTTAGCACGACGTGTACCCACGACGTCATAACCCTCTTCCGCTGTCTTAACCAAACGGGGGATCTCTTCTGGCGGATTTTGTAAATCAGCATCAAGCGTAATAATCAGATCACCATCAGCCTGATGAAATCCCGCCATAATGGCAGAATGTTGCCCATAATTGCGGTTAAGCAAAATAGCAATTATATGATTTTCTGGGATTTCAGCCGCTTGGATTAAAATATCGGCAGAGCTGTCACGGCTACCATCATCTATCAAAATCACTTCGTATTTCTGCTCAAGTTGTTGGCAGGCAGCGATCGTTCTTTTCAACAATTGGGGTAAACTTTCTTCTTCGTTATAAACAGGAATAACGATCGAAACTTTTTTGATCTGCTCAAACATCACTTACTTATGCTCCAAAAGAATTTCAGTTATCGCGTTCACAACACGATCTACATCATCGTTGTTCATATCTGGGAAAAGTGGCAATGAACAGAGTGTTGACGAGTTCCACTCAGATACAGGCAGGGAAAGATGAGGATAACGCTCCCTGTAATATTTTTGCGTATGCGCGGCCTTAAAATGCAAACCAGTGCCAATATTTCGATCCTTCAGACGTTCCATCAAAGTATCCCGATCAATACCACAGATAGTTTTGTCAACACGTACCATAAAAAGATGATGGGAATGCAAATGCTCATATTCAGGAACACTCAACATTTGCAAAGGTGAGTTGATAAGTGCAGCAGAATATCGAGCCACCAACTCACCACGGCGTGCGTTCATTGATGCTAATTTTCCTAATTGCACAACCGCTATCGCCGCATGGATATCTGATAAATTATATTTAAAGCCCGGTTCAACGACTTCTGCCTGAGGTTTTCTGCCTTGAATTTGTCGATCGAAAGCATCAACAGCCAATCCATGAAATTTTAAACAGCGGATCCGTTGTGCAAGTTCATCATCATCGGTAACGAACATACCGCCTTCAGCACAGGTCATGTTTTTAATAGCATGGAAAGAGAAGATGGCTGTTCCCCGCTCTCCTACCCACTCGTTTTTATAACGGGTTCCAACGGCATGAGCAGCATCTTCAATCAGAGGAATATTGGCTTCGTGAGCAACGGCACGCAAGGCATCAAGATCACAAGGTGCTCCTGCATAATGAACGGGAATAATAGCCTTGGTTTTTGGTGTAATGGCTTTTTTGATTGTTTCTGCACTGGCCATTAACGTATCACGGTCAATATCAACCATGACAGGCTCTGCGCCCAATAAACAAATTATGTTGATCGTGGAGACCCACGTTTGGGAAGGCGTAATGACTTCATCGCCAGGGCCTATGCCTAATGCCAGCAAAGCCAAGTGCATGCCCGCTGTAGCAGAACATAAGGCAATCGCATGCTTACACCCGAACAGGCGAGAAAAATCTTGCTCTAATTGATGATTTTGTGGCCCTGTCGTAATCCAACCTGAACGTAAAACTTTCTCTACTGCTTCTATCTCTTCGCTGCCAATTGCAGGACGAGAAAATGGCAAAAAACTGTCCATAATCGCCTTATGCCTTGCGTAATCTAAATTTGTTTTATGATCGAACGATTCTAGATGATGTTTGTTTAACGAAACCTCAACGAAGAAACAAATATTAGTCAACCAAGGTACCAAAAAAGATAGGCTTTAATGATTATGATATATTTCAATGACTGAAATTATAGATGGTTGACCCTCCATAATTTATAGTCAGTATTTTTAATATGTCTAATTTTTACTTCAAAAACTTCTGATAAATTTCGTTCAGTCATTACTTTCTGTGGTATACCAGATGTTAATAATTTGCCATGTGAAAGTAACCACACCCCCGTTGCTTGCTCATAAGTATGATCAAGGTCATGGCTACTCAGCAGTACCGCTCCCCCCAATGAACAAAATTTTTTGATCAACTTATCTAAAATAGCTTGTTGGGTAATATCAAGATTATTTGTAGGCTCATCAAGCAAAAGCAATCTTCCGTCAGGATTCAATTCCGTCCATACTTGAAAAAAAGTTCCGGCCAGCCTGACACGCTGCCACTCTCCGCCAGACAGTTGACCAATTGGAGAAGAAAGTAATGGAAGGAGCTTCATTTGCTGGCAGAGTTCATATAGTACGTTTTCACTCTGAGCCAGTGGAGCCGATTCAGGGCGGAACATGTCCAAGTATTGGAAGACGGGCATAATGGGAGTAGACGATGATTGAGAAAACCAAGCCCGGCATCTTGCCTGTTCGTGTTGACGGTAATGTCTCAAGTCTCGGCCAATTAAATGAATACAGCCGCTGTAGGATAAAACTCCCGCAATCGCTGAAAGCAAAGTACTTTTCCCTGAACCATTTAATCCAACCAAATGAATTTGCTCTCCAGCCATAACAGATCCAGACAGTGCTTTCAGCCTGTTATTAACACTAACGTTATCCAATTCCAGAATCGGTTTGTTAGCCATGTTCTTACTCTCGCCTTATTACCTTTATTATTAGTTGGATAGCCCTTTGTTTTTAATAATGGTGGGCTCTTAATAAAAGCCATATAAAAACGGGAGCACCTAAGGTCACAGTAACGACTCCAATCGGTACCTCTGCGTGAGATAATGACAATCGGGAAAATAAGTCAGCCAATAACAAACCACAACTCCCCGCTAACGCACTGGCTGGAAGCAGTGCCTTATGATCAGTCAAGCCAATTAATCTTAAGATATGCGGAATGACTAAACCGATAAAACTTATCGCTCCTGCAAGAGCAACGCTCAATCCAACTAATAATCCAACCACTGATACAAATAAATTGCGCCATTTGTGATGAGATATACCTAGTTGTCGTGCCTGCGATTCTCCAAGCGAGAGATAATTCAAAATGTTCCCCTTGCGGCTTAACCATAAGATAGCGGGAAATAATGCAATTACTAACCATTTCTGACGCCAGTCAATGCCGCTGAAACTTCCCATCATCCAATACATCAACTGCCTTAAATCTAAACTCGTACTGAAATAAACCATCCATGTCATCAAGGCCCCAAATATCACTCCGAAAGCAACGCCAATCAATAGCAAACGAGCATTCGTCACTTGATGACTCCGGGAAAATCCCAATAAAATTGCTGTCATAAAAAGCGCTCCAAGTACTGCTCCAACACTTAATAACCATAATGGAGCAATACCATGAAAAGCCAGTATCAAACATACCACGACAACGCCTGCACCATTACTGACCCCAAGTAATCCCGGCTCTGCCAGCGGATTTTCAAACAACGCCTGCATAATGGTGCCTGATACGGCCAAACTAGCCCCGACAGCCATCACTGCAAGCGCTCTGGGTAATCTCAATTGCCAAATAAATAACCGAGCAGAATCAGATAACCATTGATCAGGCCAGAACCAGATTTCACCGGCACATAATGACAAAACAAACAGGATAATGAAAAAAACAGACAGAATTGCTATCACTTGATGGTTACGTTTTCTCTGATAAGTGATCAACTCATAAACAGAGTGCATGGTGATATGGACCATTTAGAAAAAAAAACTCATCCCGTTGCTGACAATGGGATAAGAAAGATAAGAAAAAGACCGCACAAGTGCGGCCTTTTTGTGTATTTATTCTTTGGGTAACGCTTTTTCTACCCGATTTTTCAACTTTTGGCCTGGGCGAAAAGTGACAACACGGCGAGCCGTAATCGGAATATCCTCTCCTGTTTTTGGATTCCGGCCTGGACGTTGATTTTTGTCTCGCAAATCAAAGTTGCCGAATCCAGATAACTTAACCTGCTCCCCGTTCTCTAAAGAGCGACGCACTTCTTCAAAGAACATCTCCACTAGATCTTTAGCGTCACGCTTGCTAATACCCAGTTTTTCAAAAAGATTTTCTGACATTTCAGCTTTAGTAAGCGCCATAAGTTCAGTCCCTCAAGGATGCTTGGAATCGCTGTTCTAATGCAGCAACGCATTTGTTAACGGTCGCAGCAATTTCTTCTTCTTCCAGTGTACGCATGGTATCCTGCAAGATTAAGCTAATAGCAAGGCTCTTGTAGCCTTCCGCGACACCTTTACCACAATACACGTCAAATAAGTTTATGCCAACTATATGATTTACGCCAACTTTCTTACATTCAGCCAGAACATCTTCTGCGGCTACATTTTCAGGCACAACTACAGCAATATCACGGCGGTTAGATGGGAAGCGAGAAACTTCCGTCATCTCAGGAATTACGCGGTCTGCCAGACTAGGCCATAACAACTCGAATACCACGGTACGGCCGTTTAAGTCAAGTTTACGCTCCAGTTCTGGATGAACAACACCAATATAACCAATGTAACTATTTTCCAGATAAATCCCAGCACTTTGCCCAGGATGCAAAGCGGAATGTTCTTCTGATTTAAAGGAAACGTCTGACATTTTACCTGTTAATTCTAAAACGGTTTCTAAATCACCCTTCAAATCAAAGAAGTCAACCGCTTGTTTTTCAATCGACCAGTGTTCTTCGAAACGATTTCCTGCAATAACGCCAGCAAGCATCAATTCCTGACGAATGCCATTCTCCGCATTTTCATCTGGTACAAATCGCAAACCAGTTTCAAATAAACGCACACGGCTCTGTTGGCGGTTCTGATTATACGCAACAGTAGTTAATAACCCTGTCAGCAGGGATAATCGCATCGCAGACATATCCGCCGAAATAGGATTAGGCAGGATCAATGCTTCTTCCTGTGGATGCAGATGTTGCTGAATCTTAGGATCAACAAAGCTATAGGTAATTGCTTCTTGATAACCTTTGTCCACCAGCATTGTTTTGACGCGTTTCAGAGACAAATCGGCTTCGCGATGCGAAGTCATCATAAGATCAGCACGCACTGGCACGTCAGGAATATTGTTGTAACCGTAAATACGGGCAACTTCCTCCACTAAATCTTCTTCGATCTGCATATCAAAACGCCAGCTAGGTGCAACAGTTTGCCAACTATCACTCTGGACTATTACTTGGCAACCTAAACGTGTCAGAATATCCGTTACCTGCTCATCAGCGATATAATGACCAATCAGGCGATCCAATTTCTTACGGTGCAGTGTAATAGTTGCGGGTTTTGGCAAATGAGACTCACTCGTCACATCAACGATTTCTCCCGCCTCTCCACCACAGATGGCAATCAACAGCTGAGTAGCATATTCTATCGCTTTATGCTGAAGTTGTGGATCAACCCCTCGTTCAAAGCGATGAGAAGCATCCGTATGCAGTCCATAACGGCGAGCACGCCCTGCAATTGCCAACGGTGCAAAAAATGCAGACTCCAGCATAATATGCTGAGTTTCCACATTAACTCCCGAATATTCTCCACCAAAAATCCCGGCTATAGCAAGTGCTTGCTTTTCATCAGAAATTACTAGTGTTTCAGCAGAAAGTTCTGCTTCATTGCCATCTAATAGGGTGAGCTTTTCACCTTGCTCAGCCATACGAACAATAATTGAGCCATTTAAACGCTCTAGATCGAACGCATGCAACGGTTGCCCTAGTTCAAGCAAAACATAGTTGGTGATATCAACAACGGGATCAATGGAACGAATACCACCACGGCGCAGTTTTTCACGCATCCACAACGGAGTAGTAGCCTTGACATTCACATTTTTAATAACACGACCCAAATAACGAGGGCAAGCTTCAGGAGCATCAACACGGATAGGGAATGTCGTGTCTATGGTTGGCTTAACCGTTTCGATTTTTGTTTCGGTCACAGACAATTTATTGATGACCGCTACGTCACGGGCTACACCCATGATGCTCAGGCAATCAGCACGGTTTGGTGTGATGCTGATTTCAATTGCGTTATCATCTAATTTCATGTAATCACGCAGATCAGTGCCAATCGGGGCATCTGCTGGCAATTCGATAATTCCATCATGATCGTTAGTAATACCTAGTTCAGAAAACGAACACAGCATTCCTTCCGACGGCTCTCCACGCAGCTTGGCAGCTTTAATTTTGAAATCACCGGGTAGTACAGCTCCAACTGTAGCCACAGCAACACGAAGACCCTGACGACAATTTGGTGCACCACAAACAATATCCAGCAGACGTTCGCCGCCGACATCAACTTTTGTCACACGTAATTTATCTGCGTTCGGATGTTGGCCACATTCAACAACTTCACCAACAAATACGCCATGGAACTGGCCTGCCACTTTTTCAACACCATCAACTTCCAAACCAGCCATGGTGATTTGATCAGACAATGCTTCACTGCTAATGGCTGGGTTTGCCCACTCGCGTAACCAGAGTTCACTGAATTTCATGAGATATACCCGCCTTATTTAAATTGTTTGAGGAAACGCAAATCATTTTCAAAGAATGCGCGCAAGTCTGTAACACCATAACGAAGCATGGTCAGACGCTCCATTCCCATACCAAAGGCAAAACCAGAATAGACTTCAGGATCAATACCAACGTTACGCAATACGTTCGGATGTACCATGCCGCAGCCCAACACTTCCAGCCATTTGCCATTTTTGCCCATGACATCAACTTCTGCGGAAGGCTCTGTAAATGGAAAGTAAGAAGGACGGAAACGAACCTGCATATCTTCTTCAAAGAAGTTGTTCAAAAAGTCATGCAGTGTACCTTTCAGGTTGGTAAAACTGATATTTTTATCAACAATCAGTCCCTCTACCTGATGGAACATTGGGGTATGTGTCTGATCATAATCATTGCGATATACACGTCCTGGCGCAATGATACGGATAGGTGGCTGACTATCTTTCATGGTACGAATCTGTACCCCAGATGTCTGAGTACGTAATAAGCGTGTCGCATCAAACCAGAAAGTATCATGATCAGCCCGTGCCGGATGGTGCGCAGGAATATTCAGCGCATCAAAATTATGATAGTCATCTTCGATTTCTGGCCCCGATTCAACAGAAAAACCCAGTTCGCCAAAGAAAGTTTCAATACGTTCAATCGTGCGGGTAACAGGATGCAATCCACCATTTTCCATACGGCGGCCAGGCAATGAAACATCGATTTTTTCTGCTGACAAGCGTGTATTCAGAATATCTGATTCTAACTTTGCTTTACGCGCATTCAATGATTCTTGAACTTCTTGTTTCGCCTGATTAATAACAGCTCCAGCCGCTGGACGCTCTTCAGCCGGTAAATCACGCAGCGATGACATCTGGAGAGTTAAATGGCCTTTTTTTCCCAGGTATTCAACTCGCACCAAATCCAACGCGGCAACATCCTGGGCTTCTTCTACGGCTGCTTTTGCCTTTGCAACCAGCTCAGTAAGATGTGACATCGTTTTCCTCTTCCTTTGGCCAGATGGCCCTTTAGTTGTTATCGACTATGCCCTCAAATTATCTATTGATGAGGCCATAAAAATAAAAAAGCCTCCACACTGGAGGCTCAAGCGCTATTTTTCGTTTCTTTTCTTACGCGCAAAGCCCCCTGTTCTCAGGTGCTAAAGTAAAAGAAGAAACGAAAAAAGGCTAATTTCATCATGTCGGTTCTCTCTCCTGTATCCTTTTTAAACTGGCTACTCGTGATCTGATTATGATTCAAATCTAAATAATAGACTAAGTAATAATAACTTAGAAAATAATAACCTAAACAATAGTAGGCCACATTTTGGAAAAAAGTAAAAGAGGGAGCAAGCTCCCTCTTTTAACCTGACTTATGCCAGAGCACCCTTCGCTTTTTCAACCAGAGCAGCAAATGCTACTTTGTCGAATACAGCAATGTCAGCCAGAATCTTACGGTCGATTTCAATCGAAGCCTTTTTCAGGCCATTGATGAAACGGCTGTAAGACATGCCGTTCTGACGTGCAGCAGCGTTGATACGTGCAATCCACAGTTGACGGAACTGACGTTTACGCTGACGGCGGTCACGGTAAGCGTACTGACCAGCTTTGATAACAGCCTGGAAAGCAACACGATAAACGCGCGAACGGGCACCGTAGTAACCTTTCGCTTGTTTCAAAATTTTCTTGTGACGTGCACGGGCAATAACACCACGTTTTACGCGAGCCATATACTTCTCCTATCGTCTCTAAATTCTAATCTAAAAAATTGCTTATGCGTATGGCAGACAAGCAACAACCAGGCCCAGATCACCTTTGGAGACCATGCCTTTTGGACGTAAATGACGTTTACGCTTAGTTGATTTCTTAGTCAGAATGTGACGAAGGTTAGCGTGCTTACGCTTGAAACCGCCGCTTGCGGTTTTTTTGAAGCGTTTAGCTGCGCCGCGTACTGTTTTAATCTTTGGCATTTTAATTTCCACTTCGCATTGTTAATTACAACGAACTAGTAAGGCGAATAGACTCCATCCAGAAATTGGCTGGAGTCTATTACTTGTTTGCCTGACTATTTCTTCTTAGGAGCGAGCACCATGATCATCTGGCGGCCTTCAACCTTCGTTGGGAAGGATTCAACCACTGCCAGTTCATTCAGATCGTCACGGATACGGTTAAGCATTTCGATACCAATCTGTTGGTGCGCCATTTCACGCCCACGGAAACGCAGGGTGATTTTGGCTTTATCGCCATCTTCCAGAAAACGAATCAGGTTGCGTAGTTTGACCTGATAGTCGCCTTCATCTGTACCAGGACGGAATTTAATTTCCTTGACCTGAATAACTTTTTGTTTCTTTTTCTGTTCTTTGACTGACTTACTCTTCTCATAGAGGAATTTGCCGTAATCCATGATACGACAAACTGGCGGTTCGGCATTTGGGCTGATTTCCACTAAATCAACACCAGCTTCCTCAGCTTTCTCAAGAGCTACCCTCAGACTGACAATACCAATCTGCTCGCCATCTAATCCAGTTAAACGAACTTCAGAGGCGCGAATCTCTTCATTAATGCGATTTGGGCGCGCCGGTTGAATTCTTTTTCCGCCTTTAATACCTTATTCCTCCAATTGATGAAGATTACGACTGCGTATTTCTGTCAGCAGTTTTTCTGTAAATTCACTGACGTCAATGCTACCTAAATCCTTGCCGCGGCGAGTACGGACAGATACTTTTCCTGACTCGACTTCTTTATCACCACAAACAAGCATGTAAGGTACACGACGCAGAGTGTGTTCACGGATTTTAAAACCAATCTTCTCATTTCTCAAGTCTGCTTTTGCACGAATGCCCGCATCTTGAAGTTTTTTAGCCAATTCCTGTACATAATCTGCCTGACCGTCAGTAATATTCATGACGACGACTTGCTGAGGAGCCAACCATGTTGGGAAAAACCCAGCATACTCTTCTGTCAGGATACCGATGAACCGTTCCAGAGATCCCAGAACCGCACGGTGAATCATTACAGGAACCTTACGTTCGTTATTTTCACCTACATATGACGCACTCAAACGCGCTGGCAGTGAAAAATCGAGTTGCACAGTACCACATTGCCACGCACGATCCAAACAATCATATAGAGTAAATTCAATTTTAGGGCCATAAAATGCACCTTCGCCCGGTTGGTATTCAAACTCAATACCTTTTTGGGTTAATGCTTCAGCAAGATCGGCTTCTGCTTCATCCCACTGTTTTTCTGTGCCAATGCGTTTCTCTGGGCGAGTTGATAATTTAACGACAATCTTCTCGAAACCAAATGTACTGTAGACGTCGTAAATCATTTTGATGCAGCTACTGACTTCCTGGAGAATTTGATCTTCAGTACAGAAGACATGAGCATCATCCTGAGTAAAGCCACGTACACGCATTAAGCCATGCAAAGCCCCTGATGGCTCATTACGGTGACAACTACCAAATTCAGCCATACGCAGAGGTAAATCACGATAAGACTTCAACCCTTGGTTGAAAATCTGGACGTGCCCTGGGCAGTTCATTGGTTTTACACAGTATTCACGGTTTTCAGATGAAGTCGTGAACATATTTTCTTTATAGTTTTCCCAGTGCCCCGTTTTTTCCCACATGATGCGATCCATCATGAATGGGCCTTTAACTTCTTGATACTGGTACTCTTTCAGTTTTGTACGGACAAATGTTTCCAACTCACGGAAGATTGTCCAGCCATCATTATGCCAAAACGCCATGCCTGGTGCTTCTTCCTGCATATGATACAGGTCAAGCTGTTTACCGATTTTACGGTGATCACGTTTTGCTGCTTCTTCCAAGCGTTGTAAATAGGCATTAAGCTGTTTCTTATCAGCCCAAGCAGTACCATAAATACGTTGCAACATTTTGTTGTCGCTATTGCCGCGCCAATATGCCCCAGCAACTTTTTGCAGTTTGAAATGATGGCAGAAACGCATATTAGGAACATGCGGCCCACGGCACATATCAACATATTCTTCATGGTGATACAGACCCGGACGATCATCATGGCTGATATTTTCATCCAAAATCTGGATCTTGTATTCTTCGCCACGAGCTGCAAAGGCATCACGCGCCTCTTGCCAACTGACTTTTTTCTTAATGACATCGTAGTCTTTTTTGGCAAGTTCAAGCATACGCTTTTCAAGCAACTCGATATCTTCCTGCGTCAAAGAGCGATCCAAATCGACATCGTAATAGAAGCCATTATCAATCACTGGGCCGATAGCCATTTTCGTATTAGGCCACAATTGCTTAATGGCGTGCCCCAACAAATGTGCACATGAGTGGCGAATGATTTCCAGACCTTCTTCATTCTTGCTAGTGATAATCGCGAGATTGGCATCGGTTTCAATTAATTCACACGCATCAACCAACTCACCATTAATACGGCCGGCGATACATGCTTTTGCCAGGCCGGCACCGATATCACGCGCCACATCCATTACGGAAACAGCATGCTCAAATTGACGTTGACTACCGTCAGGAAGAGTAATTACAGGCATTTAAAATCCTTATATACAGTGGTGACCCACACGAAAGATCACTTGCATTAAATCAAATTTATTATTAATCAGAACGTTAGAAACAAATTCTTGCTTCACTCCGCAAGATGTGCACACATTTTAAGGGCACATTTTGAAAATGTATCCGGTACATTTGCCTAACTCGCCCGACATACTATCACACAGAGTAGGTGTTAAAATAGCTTATCTTGATATTACATCAGGTTAATCAATTGATTGATAATTATTCTGGTGGAAAATCTAAAACAATTCTTTTGATAATTACCAATGTGAGGAAAGTGACCGAGTTCCATCATAGAGCGTTTCACACCATGAAACATAATCATGGCCACTGGGTAACTCACGGGTTTCTAATGGATAGCCTTTCTGGGTTAATATTTCACTCAACCGATAGTGATTCTGAATAATACCTCCCCAACTTCCCCGTTTTTCAAATAACCCGGCCTCAAGATAAAAACGGAGTGGTTTCTTTTCCATCGTTGCAATTTTTCGCAATAACCACTCGTGCTCTTCACCTTCCGGCGCCCACCAATAAGAGCCTGACATACTCAGTACATTGCCGAACAGTTCCGGGTGCTGCAATGCGTTCCAGGCAGAAGCCAGACCGCCATAGCTTGAGCCAGCAATAATCGTTCTTTCAGTCGGAGCGCTGATACCTTTTGCAACAAGTGCCGGCATCAGCTCCTTTGCGAGAAACTGCGGAAAATGTTCATTAGGTGGCAATTCCTTACTTCGCAGCTTTGGACTTATGCTGTCGACAAATACAATATATATTGCGGGCATTTTCCCTGCGGATATCCATTTATCAAAAAAATCTGCCATCTGATAGGCATACAGATAAATCTGCCCATCAAGTAACACCAACATTGCTGGAGTTGACGTCTCTATAGCAGGGTGTAATACCGCAATCTCCCGGCTGTTACCCATCACTTTACTCTCGAGACGAAAGCTCTCCAGCCTGCCTTTGCGATGATAATTTTCTATTTCTCTGAAATGGCACTGACGCTGTTGCGGGGCAAGTGATAGCAATGAAAAATGATTGTATTTATCCCGCCGTGATGTCGGAGATGGAAAGTGGTTCAAGGGATCGGCCTGTGCGGTTGTCAGTATCGCCTTACGCTGAGCAATACCACCTTGAGCTATTTTAGGAACATCTGGGGCAATCTTGTATTGCATCAGAGTGTCATCAGGAACGATAAACGTTCTGTACCAAACATCTGAACCGGGTAAATGGGACATTACCTCATGATTACCGGAAGGTGCTCCCAGAATATGAACGTTAGATTTCGCACCTTGCCATAGGAAAGTCACTTTCATTTGTTGTTCTGAATGAGGTTCAACAAGTGGTGTTCCTATTACACTGATCTCATTCCAGAAGTGTGCCGTAGAACCGCCCTCTTCTATTGTTTGCTTTAATTGCTGCAACTTCGGGCTGATAAGCTCACCTTCAGCCTGAATAGCAAAAGGTTGATAATCCTGTATATCAAAGCTTATCTGCCACCTTTGCTCTGGCTCTCCTTGCAGCTGCAGATGGTATTGCTCTGTTATCGGCACAATGTAAGAAACTGATTGCGCCTCCTGAACCGGAACGCGTTCAAGCAATACTCTGTAAGGTTGGTTATCAGCATCTGACAGAGTTATGGATGAGAAACCCTGTCCCTTCAACTGAATATATTGTTGGTCTGAAAACTGGATAACCAGACAACTTTTACCTTCTTTATTATATATACCTTCAATTAACCGGCTTTGAGCAATCGCCTGAATACAATCCGGCTCTGAAGCTATAGCCAATGTTGGTATCAACATAGCGCCAATGAGTGGGAGAGCTTTCACGTATTTTCCTAATATTAACGCGATGCTCGACTTTAACATCCTATGACGTTGGCTTGTTGAAGCCAGTCGCGTTGACTTTTACCTTGTTTAAAATTGGCAAAAATGCCCAACGTATGAGAAAGCA
>NZ_JBBMXH010000045.1:0-32744 GCF_037996725.1 Xenorhabdus entomophaga | reverse complement strand
TCCATAGAATGCAAATGTCAGATTGCGATGCGCCTGTTAGGGCGCGGCTGGTAAGAAAGCCTTATAGGCGCATATGAAAAACCCCCGGCTATGCCGGGGGATACTTATTATTTCTTTTCTATCAACTAATTTGCCATCAACTACCTGCGATAATTTTTTTGTGCGTTGTTCACTTTCATCAAATAACGACGTGATTCAGCGGATGGATGTTTATTGGTCAGAGTTTCATAAACATCGCCAGGTGCCATTGAATTGATGATTTGAGCCGCTTTCTTTCTATCACTGGAAAATATACGTAATACACTACCTGCACCGCCATTGTAGGCCGTGATAACAGCATACCGACGTGAGGTCGCATTCTGAATTTCGTCTAAATAGGAATTCTGCAATATTGATAGATAGGCAGTGCCGGCATCAATGTTGTTCTCTGGATCGAAAAGGTAACTGCGGCTAGGATGGCCTGACTTTCCCTGCATCCTGAAAACATCCTTTCCGGCCGTATGTTGCATGACTTGCATAAGCCCCAAGGCATCAGAGCGGCTGACGGCATAAGGGTTAAAGCTGGATTCAGTCTGCATGATGGCAAGGATAAGGGATTCATCAACGCCGTATTTAATGGAGGCTTTGCGAACGAGAGGGAGGTATTTATGGGCGCGTTTGTCCAGATGGTTAGGAACCAACTGCATGGTGACCGACCAAATGACATGCAATCCTGATTGGCGTTTTTGTAATTTATTTTCAATCAGGTAATTGGCAAAATGACGTGCACGCCATTCCCATCGAATGGGTTCGCCACTGTTATCCAAAACTTGTCCATAAAGGAATGGTTCTTTGCTGATCTGAATATCATTAGCGTCAGAATAAAGATCGATTGATCCAGGATCATCTCCCATCAGCAAAGTAGTAACAATCGCTTTGCGTAAATGTTCTGTGGGTTCAATCGGGGATATCGTTTCAATCGTGATGCTTCCCGACTCAAAGTTAATATGGCTGCGGGTTTGGTATTGATCCGTGTATTTCACGTAGTCTTTCGGGCCAGCGATTAAAACTTCCTGCAATCCCCAGATATTTTCAATGTTATGGGCAAATTGCCCCATTAAAATATCGAAACCATTCGTATCTTTTACATACTCTTCATTGTATTCAAGGTCTTTTTTGCTAGAGCAGGAAATTAAAAGTGGGGCGAGAAGGATCAGAGCCAGCAGTTTTTTCATTTTACAGTGCCGTTGGATATTGGAATGCCATCAGTAGTTAGAGCCATACAACATGGCTCTTATTATGCCAATATTATTGTTCTGGTGGTGTATAACCATCGATCTGTATGTCATGACCTTCGAACAGGAACTTCACCATCTCTTGTTCAAGCAATTTGCGATCTTCTGGATTCATGGTATTTAATTTTTTCTCATTAATTAGCATGGTTTGTTTGCTCATCCATTGTTGCCATGCTTCTTTAGAAATCTCATTGAAAATACGCTTGCCCAGCTCCCCCGGATAGAGCTGAAAATCTTGGCCTTCGGTTTCTCGTTGTAAAAAAGTACAAAAAATAGTTCTGCTCATAATTAATCCTCAAAGTAATGGGCAAATTAACCCAATTGTTGCAAAAGATATTCAACGGGAGCTGCCAATCCAATTATTGCTGGCTGGCGTAAGTTATACCAAAGTCCCTTGTTTTCATCCATGCAGGAATTAAAAGATAAAATATCGATTTTAATGGGAACGATATCTAAATGAAAATGACTGAATGTATGGCGAAATGCGGTTAGTTGTTCAAGTTTGCTGTGCGATATACCCGAATCTTTCAGCCACTGTTCCAGTGATGTTTGATCTGCAAATTGTGGAAAGGCAAACAGGCCACCCCAAATACCAGAAAGTGGGCGCTGTTCCAGCCAAACTGTATCGCCATGCTGCATTAATAAAAAGTAAGCCGTTTTTTCAGGGATGCTCTGTTTCGGTTTTTTCCCCGGATAATCTGCCCAGTTATGATTGGCGTAAGCGATACAGCCTGTATTGAGCGGGCAAATTTCACATTTTGGTTTGCTGCGGGTACAGACCATTGCCCCCAAATCCATCATTGCTTGGTTGAAATATTCGACGCCTTGTTCAGGAGTGACGCGCGTACTGATATCCCATAATTGGTTTTCAACCTCTTTTTTCCCCGGCCAGCCATCAACGGCATAGCAACGAGCTAAAACACGCTTCACATTACCATCAAGAATAGGAAAGTGTTTGCCTTGAGACAGGGAGAGAATAGCGCCTGCGGTCGAACGTCCTACACCGGGTAAAGCTACAACATTATCGAAAGTTGTTGGGAATTTACCGTTGTGTAACGCTACGATTTGTTGCGCTGCTTTATGCAGATTACGGGCGCGGGCGTAATACCCTAAGCCTGTCCACAAATGGAGCACTTCATCCAGCGGCGCAGCAGCTAAAGAAGCAACATCAGGAAAGCGTGAAATAAATTTTTGGAAATAGGGAATAACTGTCGCGACCTGAGTTTGTTGCAGCATCACCTCTGAAAGCCAGACGTGATAGGATGTTTTCTCCAATTGCCATGGCAGAGTCTTGCGACCATAACGGTGATACCATTCAAGCACCACTTGTGAAAATTGCTCAGCTTCCATCATTAGAATAATTGTCTTTATATCGAATAATTGTTTTGTGAACAGGATTGCAACATAGTGTAACCTCGGTGTAAACCCGAACTTTGTTTCGAAGCACTCCGCAAATTAGCATTAAAGTTGTGCTTATGGATATTGAACTTGATAAACTCATCCATCTTTGCATAATTGCGCTCTCTTTGGGCAATCCTGCGGTACATAAAGCCCCAGACGCCTGAGCAAATGTCTTTAAAACTGACAGAAAGTACCATGATAAATAACGTAATTTCACCGGAATATAATGAAAATGGCATGGCTTTGCGCCGTGTCCGCAGTTTTGTGCGTCGGCAGGGACGGTTAACGAGTCGTCAGCAGCAAGCACTTGATAATGTGTGGCCGAAAATGGGAGTGGATTATCAGGCAGAAGTGTCTGATATGGCAGAGCTATTTGGCCGTGATGCTCCCGTTGTATTGGAAATTGGTTTCGGTATGGGTGCATCACTGGTTACGATGGCAAGCCAAAATCCAGAGAAAAACTTTTTCGGAATTGAAGTTCATGCGCCGGGAGTGGGAGCATGTCTGGCTTCAGCAGAAGAGGAAAACCTCAATAATATGCGTGTCATGTGCCATGATGCCATTGAAGTGCTGAATAATATGATCCCGGATCAGAGTCTGGCGATGGTTCAGCTTTTCTTCCCTGATCCATGGCATAAAGCACGTCATAATAAGCGCCGGATTGTGCAGCCTGAATTTGCTCAACTGATTAAAAGTAAACTGAAAATCGGCGGTGTCTTCCATATGGCAACCGACTGGCAACCTTATGCTGAACATATGCTTGAGGTAATGAGCGAAGCAGAAGGATATCGTAACTTATCGGAAAACGGTGATTATGTGCCACGCCCGGATTCGCGTCCGGTCACGAAATTTGAGATGCGCGGTCAGCGGTTAGGACATGGCGTATGGGATCTAATGTTTGAGAGGGTAAAATAATGGCTAAAAACCGTAGTCGTCGTCTGCGTAAAAAAATGCGTATTGATGAGTTTCAGGAATTAGGTTTTTCAGTAAAGTGGAATTTCCCGGCTAATACATCTGTTGAAGTTGTTGACAGCACGGTTGATGCTTTGATTGAAGAACTGATCGAGCCAAATGGCCTTGCTCTGGATGCCAGCGGTTATTTGCAGTGGGAAGGTATTGTCTGCATGCAAAAAATCGGCAAATGTACTGAGGAACACCGTCAATTGGTTGAGAAATGGTTGAAAGACCGCGATATGGAAGAAGTTATCACATCAGAACTTTTTGATGTGTGGTGGGATTGATTCGCTGTTGCATAAAAAATAGCGTTTTACGCAAAAAATAGCGCTGTATGCAGGGGCTCCTTGGGGGCCCTTGTTTGTCTGGAGAAAAAGTGGTGAAGGTAAGGTTCTCTAATTCGTTATTGGCAGATATCTTAGATGAAGTACGCCCTTTGATTGGCCAAGGAAAGGTAGCAGACTATATCCCTGCTTTGGCGGAAGTTCCGGTAAATAATTTGGCGATGGCCATTTGCACGGTTGATGGGCAGGTTTTTAAAGCAGGAGATGCAGAAAAGCGTTTCTCCATCCAATCCATGTCTAAAGTGCTGAGCCTGACATTAGCGATGACACGTTATAAGGAAGAGGATATCTGGCGGCGAGTGGGTACAGAACCTTCGGGGCAGCCGTTTAACTCATTAGTACAATTGGAATTGGAAAAGGGAATCCCCCGCAATCCCTTTATTAATGCGGGAGCATTGATTATTTGCGATATGCTGCAATCGCGCCTGAGTGCTCCTAAGCACAGAATGCTGGAATTTGTCCGCAGCCTCACTGGGCAAAAAGATATTTGCTATGATGATGTCGTTGCTCGTTCAGAGATGGAGCATTCCAGCCGTAATGCCGCGATAGCTTACTTGATGAAGTCATTCGGTAATTTTGAGAACGATGTTATTACCGTTCTGCAAACTTACTTCCAATATTGTGCTTTGAAAATGAATTGCATTGAATTGGCTCAGTGTTTTATTTACTTAGCTAACAAAGGGCGCATGTTGGGCTCTGGTCAGCAAATTTTGAGTCTCCGGCAAACCCGGCAGATTAATGCACTTATGTTGACATGTGGGATGTATGACGGTTCTGGGGAATTTGCTTTCAGAATAGGCATGCCGGGGAAATCGGGGGTTGGTGGCGGAATTGTCTGCGTTGTTCCGGGAGAATTCACCGTTGCGGTGTGGTCGCCTGAACTGGATAAATCAGGTAACTCATTAGCGGGTTGTGCGGCATTGGAAAGATTGGCAGGGCGTATTGGGCGCTCTATTTTTTAACCTCGTCCGTGCTGATGCGAAGCCATCAGGCAAAAGAGAGCAGGAGAATGTATGTTACGCAGAATTATGATTGCTGCTTCATTATTATTTGTATTTCAGGCACAGGCTGGCTCTGAATGTAAAATGACACTTAAGGATGACATTATTGTCACACCAAACTCTGTCCAAATTGTTGGAGCTAATGGCAACCTGAAAATATCACCTGATGGCTCCATAACGCGTGATGGCAAGGCGCTGTCATTGAATGCAGAACAACGAAATCAAGCCCGACAATATCAACAGACAATTCGTCAGGATTTGCCGTGGGTTAAGGAAAAAGCTCAGAACCGTTTGGCAAGTGCGCGTCAATCATTGGATAAAGTGGTTGCTGATATGATGGGGCAAGACAGTAATGTCCGTAACCGTTTATCTCAGTTGGAATCTGGCCTCAATAAGCAAATTGATAAAGTGATAGAAACCCGCGCTAATGGTTTTGCATTCAATTATCAGGCAGTCAAACAGGTAGAATCTGAAGGCCAAAAACTTGTTGAACAGAGCCTTGGCGGTATCTTGCAGGATAGCATTAACGAAATAAGCCGTAAGAAGAGTGAGCAAGATGATGGCGGCAACCAGCTATTGATGTCTCTTCTCGGAGGATTGGGCGGGAAGCAAAATAGTTTTGATACAGAATGGAAGAAACAAGAGCAAGAGCTGAAACGCTTAAAAGAGGAAGTTTGTGGTAAAGCCAGTAATTTGGAACAGCAGCGCGTCAGTCTTATGAATTCTATCAAGTAAATTACAAGATATTTATCCAGAAGAAATCAATTTATTATTGATTTCTTCTGGATTATTTTTTTGAGGAATTATTTTTTAACATATTGAATATATTATTAATTCCTGTTTCTAACTTCATCCGAAATTAACCATTACCTTGGTAATTGAAAGAACAGTCAGCTTCGTAATTTATAAAATTGACTATTTCCTATGAGATCGGGATTTTTAAGGAAAATAATAATCAATATCAAATTCATTCTTATTTGAATTGACATATTGTTATCGCCACTTAGAATGCGAGTCACTTCTTATTAATATGCTTAAATCCGGGTGTAGCAATGAAAAAAATCCTGCCAATTGTTATTGCATCGCTGCTTTCTGTCACCAGCTACTCTGCATTGAGTCAGTCATTAGAATCAATTACACCAAACTCAGTCATCGCTCAGTCTGGTGACTATGCCACAGTAAAACATCTTTCTGGTGAAACTCAGGTTAAAAAAAATCCACAACGAGTGGTTCTGTTCGATTTTGGAACTTATGATTCCATGGTGCAATTGGGGCTTTCCGGGCGAGTGATTGCACTCCCCATTGATAATTTACCCGAATATGTACGTAGTAGTGTGCCTGCCAGTATGCACAATGCTGGGGGAATGAAAGAGCCTAATTTGGAAAAGTTAGCGGAAATAAAACCAGACTTAATTGTCATTACAGGGCGTCAAGGTGCTTTTTACGATCGTTTGTCACAAATAGCGCCAACCATTGATTTAAGTACGGACAATAAAAATTACCTGCCATCCGTTGATAGCAACCTTAAGTTATTGGGAGAGGTATTCAATAAGCAGGATATTGTTAAATCACAAACGGCTGGTTTGGAAAAAACCATTGTAGCCGCCCAGGAAAAAGCGAAAACGGCGAATAAAAAGGTATTGGTGTTACTGCATAATGCTGGTGAGTTATATCCCAATAATCAAGCCATCGTTTACAACGTGATTAAGGCTCCTCGTGCAGTATTGCCGGCTAAATCAGACAGCAAAAGCCGAGCTGTGACGGCGGACATGATTGCACAAGCAAACCCTGATGTGATTTTCATCATCGACCGTAGTGAAGCGATTGGAGCAGGTAAGCTGGAAAAAGCACGATTTGAAAACGAGCAAGTCAAATCAACCAACGCTTATAAAAACGGTAAGATAGTGTATTTGCAATCTGATCTCTGGTACTTGTCTGGTGGTGGTTTGGACAGCATGACGAAACAAGTTAATGCGGTTGCTGATGCGTTGTAATTGCGCAGTTTAATATTTACCTTTCCTGAAATTACCCCGGAATCTGACTAGTCAGATTCCGGGGTAATTTATCCCACCAGACTCCTATTGTTCCCAAATTGAAACAATCAACCAAAATCACCTTCTGGCCTTGTAGCATGGAAAAACTGCGTTAGGATGTTTCAAAAGGCATCCAATGAGGACACAAGCATGATTATCAGTTCAACTGAATTTAAGAATAATGACTTCTTGAAAAAAGAGCATGAATTTAATGAATTTGGTGGCAATGGTAATAATCGTTCACCTGAACTTGCTTGGGCAGATGCACCGGTTGAAACAAAAAGCTTTGCTATTACAGCCTATGATCCTGATGCACCAACAGGTAGTGGTTTCTGGCACTGGGTTGTTTTTGATATTCCGGCTGAAACACAAACCTTGCCAGCAAATGCAGGGCGAAGCGATAGCAGTAAATTGCCAATCAATGCGATTCAAAGCAGAAATGATTACGGCAAACCGGGTTTCGGTGGCCTTTGCCCGCCAGTGGGGGATAAAGCGCATCGCTATATTTTCACTGTACATGCCTTATCGGTAGAAAAACTGGGAATTGATTCTGACGTAACAAATGCGATCGCGCGTTTTATGATTCAGGCCAATACCTTGGCGTCAGCGACGATTACCGGTTATTACCAGCGTTAATTGATTAATAATTCTTCCGTTTCCAGTAAAGGGTATCAATATGAGCAGCAAAAAAATTCAATGGAATAATGGGTTACAGCAGGAAGCGGTAGAAGTCCTCTCTAATGACGGTGGAATGATCGTCTGCCCAACCAAAGTGGGTTATATTATCATGACCTCTGATGCACGCGGTTTGGAGCGCAAATTTGAAGCGAAGCAGCGTAATCGCAACAAACCCGGTGTTGTTTTGTGTGGATCTCTGGAGCAGTTAAAAGAATTGGCTCAGCTTAACGCAGAAATTGAAGAGCTTTATCAAAGACATTGGGATGAAGATGTATTGCTGGGCTGTATACTGCCATGGAAAGAAGAAGCAGTCGCCCGCATTCCTGATGATGGTTCCAAAGAATTGATGATGGATCAGCGTGGTACGAGCTGTTTCGTGATTAAGTTTGGTAAACCGGGTGAAATTTTGGCGAAAGAGCTGTGGGAAAAATATGGCAAGTTTTCTTTTGCAAGCTCAGCGAACCCATCTGGTAAAGGCAATCGAGGATTGGTTGAATGTATCGGTGAGCGGATCGAGGAACGGGCTGATCTGATTATCTCGGCTAATGACTATGTTAAATCTATCCAGCCAAATGAAACTGAGCAAACCCGTTATGAGCAAGGTGTGATGGTTTCAATGGTAGATGACGAGGGTAAATTAATACCATCGCAAAATGGTCAGCGTGATATTACTCCGTGTCCGGTATTGATTCGCAAGGGTCTGGATGTGAATAAGATCATGGTGATAATGTCTGATATTTTCACAACTTGGGATTACCGCCACGGTAACTATTATTAATGTGATAGCCACTATTAATACGATAGCTACTATTAATATTTAGATATCTTTTGCGGGTGCTTTTGTACCCGCAATGGCCTTTTCTGCTTACGAACTTTTTCTATTTTCTAAATTTTGCTTCAGTTTATTCTGCAAAGAGAGAGCAAACTGTTGTACACGTGAAGATAGCGTGCTCTCTGATTTAAATAATATCCAGGCTTGATAAATATCCATATTCCATTCAGGAAGAAGCCGTATTAATTTTCCTTCTGCCACTGCTTCGTGGGCTACATAGTCCGGCAGATAGGCAATACCAGCTCCTGCCAGCGCAGAACTCATCAATGCCACGCTATTATTGATACGAAATCGGCTGCGTACTTCAATATCCAGCTTGTGCCTCTCTTTGCGGAAGGGGAGGGAAATCGTATGTGCAGGGCCGCGGAAAAGGAGGTAATCGTAACGCGGAAGATCGTCAGGTTTCTCTATTGGGGAAAATTGGCGTATGTAGTCTGGGGTAGCGTAAAGTCCCCAAGTGATATCAATCAGCGGTGTGGCAAGTGAATGATGTGGTATTTCCCGCCCGATGACAATCCCAATATCACATTGATCTTCTTCCATATTAATTGTTCTGTCGGTCAGTTCCAGATCAACGCTGATATGAATATTTCCGGCAATAAAACTATTCAGGGCAGGGACAATACATTGGCTGCCAAAAGAAACCGGAGCAATCAGGCGTAAACTTCCCATCGGTTCTTCATGAAAATTGCGGATAAAATGCTCCGCATTTTGCGCTTCGGTAAGAATCCGGTGGCAATACTGGTAATAACTCATCCCGACTTCTGTCACCTGAATTTTACGTGTGGTGCGGTTGAGTAACTGAGTACCTAATCTCACCTCCAACTGTGCAATCTCTCGGCTGACGGAAGACTTGGATAGCCTCAGTGATTTTGCAGCTTCGGTAAAACTCAACGTTTCTACTACGCGGGCAAAAACTACCATTGAGGTAAGATTATCAATATTATTCATGAAATAACCTAATGATTTACTCCGGAAATTGCCCTATAACATACCACATATCGTGCAGAGACATGCCAATATTCCTTATTTATCACTGTTCCGTAAGAAAACATGTAGGAGAATAAGTGTCAGATTTAAGGGGCATAAATTTCCCATTTTGCGAACGACTGTCTCATCATGGAAACAGTGAGCGATACAATGGTATTTCCCTACGATAAGGCGTAGTAATCTTGTTAGGATTACAATCTATCTAGTCTGTTTTAATCTTTCGGGGGTAATGTGAGATGAGCCAAACTATCACACAAAAAATTCTTGCGCGGGCAAGTGGGCGTGAACACGTCACTCCAGGCGAAGTGGTTTGGGCGAAAGTGGACATTCTGATGTCTCACGACCCATGTACACCGGGCGTGGCCAGCGTATTTAAAAAAGAGTTCGGTCAGGATGCGCGAATATGGGATCCCGAACGTTTTATTCTCATCCCAGACCATTTTGTCTATTCGGCCGATTCACAAGCCAATCAGAACATTCGTGTCATGCGTGAATTTGCCGCTGAACAGAACATAAAATATTTTTATGATGTAGGAACTCCCAATTATAAAGGTGTTTGCCATATAGGGCTGGCAGAAGGTGGGCACACACGCCCCGGAGAAGTGTTATTGGGTACGGATTCTCATACTGTAACCGCCGGTGCTTTTGGGGCATTCGCGATTGGGTTAGGAATTACTGATGCAGCTTATGCGTTAGGTACGGGTGAAATTCCTCTCAAAGTTCCCACGACGATTCGAGTCAATTTTACCGGAAACAAACCCGCCCATGTCTTGGCGAAGGACATGATTTTATCTGTACTGTCAGAATTAACCGTTGATGGTGCGACTTATCAGGCTATAGAATTTGGCGGTAATGTCATTGATGAATTATCAGTAGAAGAGCGCATGACGATTTGTAACATGGTCGTTGAGTGTGGAGCGAAAAATGGCATTATGGTTCCCAATCAGGCGACTTTGGATTATCTGGCAGAACGGAATAATGTCCCTTTTGAAATTGTTTATCCGGACGAAGATGCCCAGTATAGCCGTGTATTAAATATTGATGTTTCCGCAATGCAGCCAAAAATAGCTAAACCTCATTCTCCAGATAATGTGGTTTCCATCGAGCAAGTTGCTAATGTAGCAATTTCTCAAGCTTATATTGGTTCTTGTACTGGCGGAAAATTAGAGGATTTTGTTGCAGCTGCCCGCATTATCAAAGGGCATAAAGTAACAATTCCGACTTACGCCGTGCCTGCAACAAAAGAAGTTTTCCATAAAACGATTACTACGCAAATTGATGGCGTTTCTGTCTACCAAATTTTAAGCGATGCGGGAGTGAAACTTTCTTCAGAATCAGGATGCGCAGCCTGTTGTGGTGGCCCGCCAGATACCTTCGGGCGCGTCAATGATCCCATATCCGTGATATCGACAACCAATCGCAATTTCGTTGGCAGGATGGGGCATAAACGCGCCAATATTTATCTCGCTTCCCCTTACTCTGTTGCCGCCGCAGCCATTACTGGTCAAATAACAAATCCTGAGGAGTTTTTATGAGTGAGTTAAAGGACAATATCATTCGGGGTGAGGTTTATGTCTTGGCCGATAATATTGATACTGACCAGATCCTCTCGGCCGAATATCTCAAGGTCAATCCTTCTACACCTGAAGGATATGCACAACTGGCTTCACTGGCGATGTGTGGATTACCGGAAGGATTTTTGCCTTTTATTGATGAAGATAAGGGTAAAGCGAAATATCCGATTATTGTGGCAGGGCAGAATTTTGGTTGTGGATCATCGCGTGAACATGCTGTGGCCGCATTGGGTGCTTCTGGTGTGCAAGCCGTTCTTGCCCAATCTTATGCCCGGATATTCTTCCGAAATTGCGTATCAACCGGACAGTTATTGCCTATCGCTGCACAGGAACGTTTGTGTGACAAATTAGTCACGGGAGATAGTATTGAGATTGATGTTGAAAACCAGACAGTGACTTTACTGAAAAAGGGTGAGCAATATCAAACTGATCCTATTGGTGAACTTGCCAATATTGTCTCTGCTGGTGGGCTATTTTCTTATGCCCGCGCGACCGGACGAATTAAATGATATAGAAAAACTGCACCTAATTTTCAGGTGCAGTTTGTTTTTAGAGAAGCAGTTTATTGTCAGAGAAATAACTCTAATAAGGAATTCAGGAATAACTTCCCGTTTTTCGTAATTTGCCAGTGAGTATCGCTTTCAGTGATGTAACCCTTAGCCAGTGCTTCATCAATTTGTGGGCGAATTGCGCTTTCAGGTAACCCGGTAAAATCACTGAAATCCTGGCGTGGCATGGATTCCAGTAAGCGAAAACGGTTCATAAAAAATTCAAATGGACGATCTTCATTATCCACCTGATTTTGCTGATCCAAATAACGTCCCTGCATATATCCGCGTGGATGCTTGGTTTTCACTGTGCGGAGAATGCGGCCATCTTCAAACGAGATTTTGCCGTGCGCACCACAGCCAATGCCCAAATAATCACCAAAACGCCAGTAATTGAGGTTATGTTGGCATTGATAACCCGATTTGGCATACGCCGAAGTTTCATATTGCTGGTAACCCGCTTCCGTCAGTAATTGATGGCCTTGGGAAAAAATATCCCATAATGCGTCATCATCCGGTAAAACAGGGGGACGGGAGGCGAAACTGGTATTGGGTTCAATGGTTAATTGATACCAAGACAAATGCGGCGGAGATAGCTCAATGGCCTGACGCAAATCATTCAGTGCTTCGTTGAGAGTCTGGTTGGGTAACCCATGCATCAAATCCAGATTGAAACTGCGTAAGCCAAGCTTGTCAGCCAGCCTTGCCGCCCGTTTTGCCTCTTCCGGGCCGTGAATGCGACCTAAACGGATCAGCTTATCTGAACCGAAGCTTTGTACCCCGATAGAAATCCGATTAATGCCAGCCTGCTGATAGGCACTGAAACGATCTGCTTCGACTGTTCCGGGGTTGGCTTCCATCGTAATTTCTGCGTGTGGGGAGAGTGTGAGGGAAGATCTCACTCCATCCAGCAATCGCTGCATACCCTCAGCACTTAGCAGGCTCGGTGTTCCTCCACCAATGAAAATCGTTGATACCTCGCGATCACCAATCATTGGCAGATCTGAACGCAGATCCGCCAGTAGGTGATCAACATACTCCTGATGCGGTACATCTCCCTTTAAAGCATGTGAATTGAAATCACAATAAGGACACTTTTGTACACACCAGGGAATATGAATATAAAGACTAAGAGGTGGCAACTTAAGCATTACGCATGGCTTCCAACAACATTTTTAACGCTTTTCCACGGTGTGAAACGGCCTGCTTTTGCTCGCGGCTCAATTGGGCAGCGGTACAGCTAAATTCTGGTGCATAAAACACAGGGTCATACCCAAAACCGCCTTCTCCGGCCGGTTCATGGGTAATAATGCCTGACCAGCGGCCGTGAAACACCAGAGGGGTAGGATCTTCGGCATGGCGTAAATAGACCAGCACACAGTTGAACTGGGCCTGACGTTGTTCGTCAGGAACACCACGCATGGCTTCTAACAGTTTTTCCAGATTCTCTTGATCGGAGGCATCACTGCCTGCATAGCGGGCGGAGTAAATGCCGGGCGCACCACCCAGTGCATCAACGGACAGCCCCGAATCATCCGCAATGGCTGGTAAGCCAGAGACGGCTGCTGCATGACGGGCTTTGATGATTGCGTTTTCAATAAAAGTAAGGCCCGTTTCTTCGGCAGAGTCAACGCCTAACTCGGTTTGAGCCACGATATCTAAACCAAAGTCGGCCAATAAATCAGCCATTTCACGGACTTTGCCGGCATTTCCCGTAGCGAGAACAACTTTTTGCATTGCCATTTATTTAATTAACCTGCGTATTTAATTAACTTATGTATTCAATTAACTGATGTATCTCATTAACTTGCGAGCATTGTAGCCAGCCAGCCCATTACGTCATAACGTAGAGCGTTCAGTGCGTAGAGGATGAGGATTACAATCATGGCTGAGAAATCAAGACCCCCCATAGAAGGGATGATACGACGGATAGGTGTCATTAATGGTTCGGTCAATTGAATCAGAACATAGTCAACAGGATTACGGCCTTGGCTGATCCAGCTCAATAACGCACGGGCGATCACCAACCAGAATACGAGTTTTCCGGCAGCGGTCAGCAATTCAATGATCCCAACAGGAAGTAACAGGCTAACAGGAATTAAAAATTGACCTGTAGATAACCAAACCGGTAATTCTATTTTGACCAGAACAAGCAGATAAGCGAACAGAACTGACGCTGTGTCAATGGGGCCGACGGCAGGGATTATTCTGCGTAATGGACGTATCACAGGTTGGGTTATTTTAACGATAAATTGTGAGAATGGATTATAAAAATCACAACGTACCCACTGCATCCAGACTCGTAGCAGTAAAACGGCAATATATAAATCCAGAACTGTGAAAAAGATGAAGTTTAAGAATTGCATGTAGCAGCCCTGATTAAATTTAAACTAATTGAATTAAAATAATTTTTCCATTTCCTGCGCTCGGTGGATTGCTCCTTGCATAGCCCGAGACACAATTTCAGGCAGATTGCCTTCATAAAAAATGCGTAATGCTTCTGCCGTCGTACCGCCTTTAGATGTTACCTGCTCGCGCAGGATAGCAAAAGGGAGATCTTTTTGCGTTTCAGCAAGTTTAGCTGAACCCATGGCGACTTGCAGGACAAGTTCTCTGGCAGTTTCGCTATCGAATCCCAGACGTTCTGCTTCTTGTTGCATGGATTCCATAAACAGGAAGAAGTAGGCAGGGGCACTGCCTGCAACGGCGATAATATCGTTAATCCCGTTTTCATTATCTACCCAGCAGACTGTACCGACACTGCTCATCAGCGATGCTGCAAATTCGCGATCGGTCTGAGAAACGTTATCAGGTGCAAATAGCCCACTGACTCCTTGCCCGATAAGAGAAGGGGTATTTGGCATTATACGGATAATATTTAGATTATCCTGCAACAGGGTGTAAAAACGAGCAGTTGGAATACCAGCAGCAATAGAAAGGATCAGTTTTCGGCTGAAATCGACTTGCGACCGTAGCGCATGACAAACTTCTGCCATCAACTGGGGTTTAACCGCTAACACAATGACATCGGCTTCCTGTGCGTAACGGATATTATCACTTTGGCTATTAATGCCATATTCTTTTGCCAACACATCACGACGGGTTGTGTTTGGAGAACAGGCCGTGATGAGTTCGGCAGGATAACCTTTTTTGACCAACCCGGCGATAATGGCATGAGCCATATTTCCTGCGCCAATAAAGGTGATTTTACGACTTTTCATTAAATAATTTTCCATGAAACAACCTCGCATATTGATCAGTTAATCTGAGGTATCGAGTTAGGTATTTTTCTCAGTAAGGCTTAAGTTAATACTTGTACTGGCGGGCCCCGAATATTGCTGTTCCAATCCGAACAAGTGTAGAACCACAGGTAATGGCGGCTTCCATATCATCTGTCATGCCCATTGATAGTGTATCGACTTGTGGATACTGCGTTTTCATTTTAATAAATGCTTGCTCCATTTGGCGAAAAACGGTGATTTGGCGTTCAAAGTCGCTTTCTGGTGCAGGGATCGCCATGAGTCCGCGTAATACAAGATTAGGCAACACATTGATGATTGCGGCCAATTCCATTAATTCTTTTAGCAAAATACCTGATTTACTGTCTTCACCACTGATATTAACTTGAATCAGTACATTGAGCGGGGCCAGATTTTCAGGGCGTTGTTCACTTAAACGCTGGGCGATTTTCAATCTGTCAATGGTATGACACCAGTCAAAATTTTCTGCAACCAGACGACTCTTATTGGACTGTAATGGGCCAATAAAGTGCCACACTAAATCGCTATGGTTGGAAAAGTGTTGAATCTTCTCGACGCCTTCCTGGACGTAATTTTCGCCGAATTCCCTTTGACCATTAGTGATGGCTTCTGCGATAGCATCCGCAGGTTTGGTTTTACTGACTGCAAGTAAAGTAATTTCTTCTGGAGAACGTCCGCATTTTTGAGCAACAAGAGTCATGCGGTTCCTGACATCGTGAAGATTTTGTTCGATATTGTTCATAATTGACTCAGGAGATTAAAAAATGAATATGGAAAAATTGGTGGCCCTTAGTGTAAAGCATAATGCTTCTGATCTGCATCTTTGTATCGGGCAAGTTCCGGTTTTGCGCGTTAATGGTGTGCTATACCCACAGCTGCAATTGGAAGAAATTAAACCCAATGCCCTTGTGACATGGAGCGAGGAAATCTTATCGGAAATTCAGAAGCAGCAGTTACAAAAGCACGGTCATGTTGATTTTGTCGTGGAAATGCCAAATAAACAGCGGCTCAGAGGGAATCTGTTTTATCAACAATCTCACCTGTCATTGGTATTACGGTTAATTACGGATAAATGCCCGACTCTGGAACAGCTGTATGCCCCTGATATTATCCAACGCCTTATCTTGCAGGAGACAAGTGGTTTGATATTAGTGACAGGGGCGACGGGAAGCGGTAAATCTACAACGCTGTCAGCGATGATTAATGCGCTAAATGGCCATGGCAATAAACATATCATCACGCTGGAAGACCCGATAGAGTTCGTTCATCAAAGCCGGAATTGCCTTATACAGCAAAGGCAGGTTGGTAAAGATGTACCGGATTATCAAACAGCACTGAAAGGTGCATTACGGCAAGATCCTGATGTGATCTTGCTGGGAGAGTTACGTGATAAAGAGACGATTCGGCTGGCTCTGACAGCGGCTGAAACGGGGCACTTGGTTTTATCAACGCTACATACCCGTGGTGCGATTCAAGCGATAGATCGTCTGGTTGATGTTTTTTCTACAGAAGAGAAAGGCTGGGTGTGTAGCCAATTAGCCGGCAGTTTAAAAGCGGTTATATCCCAACAACTGATTCCTGCCAGAGATGGAGGGAGAGTGGCTATTCATGAAGTTTTGGTCGTCAATCAAGCCGTCAGCCATTTGGTTAGGGAAGGTAAGAATCATCAAATAGCGACATTAATGCAGACAGGCGCTGCTTACGGTATGCAAACTTACGAGCAAAGCCGACAACAGCGCAAATCGTTAGGATTGCTGGCAGATGAGGGGGGCTGGTAATTGTGAGGCAGTTATAGCCATTTCTTATAGATAAGTATGGCTACTACGAATATTGCTGTTATCAAAATTGACACTAAAAATGTGGCTATTACGAATATTGTTGCTCAAACCAGCTTTCCAAAATGATAACAGCAGAAGCTGCATCAACCTTACCTTTATTCAGCGCCTTGTAGCCTCCGTGATCAAACAGATGAGAACGGGCTTCCACAGTGGTCAATCGTTCATCATGCAGTTCAACCTGAACACCAAAACGCCCGTGCAGGCGATTGGCAAACTTACGGGCTTGTGCGGTGACAGGTTGTTCTGTGCCATCCATATTGAGTGGCAAGCCAACAATAACCAGATCTGGCTGCCACTCTTTGAGCAATTTCCCGATAAGCTCCCAATTTGGTGAGCCTTCGTTGGCTTTGAAAGCAGATAGTGCTCTGGCTGTACCCGTGACTTCTTGCCCAATGGCTGCACCAATACTGCGAGTACCAAAATCGAAGGCGATGATAGTGCGGTTTTTCATCAGGCATGTCCTGCTTGTGATGCGAGATTATAAATATTTATCCCTAACAGAGACGCTGCGTCACGCCAGCGATCAGCAATAGGGGTATTAAAAATGATAGAAAGTTCTGCACTGACAGTCAGCCAGCTATTTTCCATAATTTCTTTTTCTAACTGGCCTGTTTCCCAACTTGAATATCCGAGAGTCATCAACACATTTTTCGGTTGACGGGGAGTTCCCAGTGCTTCCAGCACATCTTTGGAGGTTGTGACCATGGTTTCATCAGAGATCTGGATACTGGAGCTGAAACCTGATTGTGGTGTATGCAGAATAAAGCCGTGCTCTTCAGATAAAGGCCCGCCAGCCATTACTGGTCTATTGAGATCGATAGTAATGTCTCTGTCTTCGGGGGCGATATCCAACTTCTGTAAGATATTCTGGATAGAAACTTGGGCTATCGGTTTATTGATAATTAATCCCATTGCCCCGTTTTGATCATGTTCGCAGATATAAACTACAGAGCGGTTGAAATAAGGATCAGAGAGCGAAGGCATGGCAATAAGAAAATGGTGCTGTAGATTCATGTGTTTTCTGATAATTATTTTGGCAATGTAAGAGTGATTTGGCCCACCAGTATGTGGGCACTTATTATAAATGGCAAATGTTGCCAGGAAACGAAAGTTGTTCTGGCTATTATGCTATCTGTTTTCCCAATCGTTTTTCGATAGCATTCATCAGCATGCCAGTAATCGAGATGTCAGGGAATGCCGCTTCTATTTCACGAACGCAAGTCGGGCTGGTGACATTAATCTCAGTTAAACGATCGCCAATGATATCTAGCCCAACAAAGATTAACCCTTTCTCTTTTAAGACTGGAGCAACTGCACGGGCGATTGCCCAGTCACTTTCTGACAATGGGCGGGCTTCTCCACGTCCACCTGCTGCAAGGTTGCCACGAGTCTCTCCCTGAGCCGGAATACGAGCCAGACAATAAGGTACAGGTTCGCCATCAACAACCAATACGCGTTTATCACCATCTTTGATGGCAGGCAGGAAGTTTTGGGCCATACAATAACGGCTGCCATGTTCAGTCAGGGTTTCAATAATTACCCCGACGTTGGCATCATCTTGCTTCAGGCGAAAAATTGAAGCGCCTCCCATACCATCTAACGGTTTAAAAATGACATCACCATGTTTTTGGTGGAATTCGCGTAAATTTTTTGCATTGCGGGTTACCAGTGTATCGGGTGTCAACTCTGGGAACCAGGCGGTAAATAGCTTTTCATTGCAGTCGCGCAGGCTCTGAGGTTTATTAACAATCAGGCTGCCTTTAGCTTCAGCTCTTTCAAGAATATAGGTAGCATAAATGTACTCAGTATCAAAAGGTGGATCCTTGCGCATCAGAATGACTTGCAGAGTATCGAGGGCTATCTCTTGTTCACTACCAAACTGGTACCACTGCTGTGGATTTTCTTCTACTGTGAGCAAACGGGTGCGGGCACGGGCTTCTCCTTGATACAGATAGAGATCGTTCATTTCCATATAATGGATTTCCCAGCCACGTTTTTGTGCTTCCAACAGCATGGCAAAACTAGTGTCTTTCTTGATTTTGATGGATGAAATTGGATCCATCACTATACCGAGCTTGATCATTTCTTCTCCTTAACCCAGATCACCAAAACGTACTTGCAGTGCGGTAATTGCGGTGAGTGCCGTAGTTTCTGTCCTCAGGACGCGAGGCCCTAACAGGATATCAGTAAATTGATATTTTGCTGTCATTTCAATTTCTTCAGCGGTCAAGCCTCCTTCAGGCCCAATTAATAGGCGTATTTTTTCCACAGGCAGCGGGAGGGTATTGATGCTTTGGTTAGCACGGGGATGCAGATTTAATTTTAGGCTGTCATCATTTTCCTTGCACCATGCTTCAAGTAACATGACCGGACGGATCTCAGGAATACGATTACGCCCACACTGTTCACAAGCAGAAATGACAATTTTTTTCCATTGTTGTAATTTTTTCTCCAGCCTTTCCGCATCCAGTTTTACACCACAACGTTCAGAAAGTAATGGTGTGATAGTGCTGACACCGAGTTCCACGGATTTTTGGATGGTAAATTCCATTTTCTCACCGCGGGACATGACTTGCCCCAAATGCAGGTTCAGGGGGGATTCATGATCTGATAACTGGCTATTAAGGATACGCACCTGAACTGTTTTTTTACTGGCTTCAGTGATTTCTGCATCAAAAACTTGATTGCTGCCATCAAAGAGTTGTAATGCCTGCCCGTTACTCATTCTGAGTACGCGACCAACGTGATTGGCTGCATCATCGCTCAGATAGGTTTTAGCCCCTGCTGAGAGCGGTTCAGGGTGATAGATGCGGGGAATTCGCATATTTCTTCTTTCCTTCTTTTTCCGGATGTCTCCGGCATGGCGCAAACAGCCACATGACAAAATTGATTCACAGCCATAATAAATGAGCGCTGTTTGCATGATCAAGCTATCTCTTATTTTAGGGAATACAAGATACCTCCTTGCGAGCTGGCTCGCATATTTATTTTGTAATTACTGTTTTAAATAAATATCTGTTGCCAATGACGGGAGTAAAAAATTAGTATTCCTCCTGTCCTGATTGATATTGGGAAATACGGAAAGAATACAGTAACAAGGATGTTATTTACAAAGGCGTGTTTTATAAGGTAGCTTTTCATAAAGAAATTTTTATAAAGGCATGGTATTTACGGGCGTAAAAGGTAATTTGTTATTTTAACTAACTTAGATTGTATAATAATAATGTTCTTCTGTAGCACTTTACTATTATTATCAGTTATTGATATTAAAACGTATAGTTTGCCGGATGTTATTACACTTCCTTTATTATGGATTGGGCTTTTATTTAATATTGATGCTCATCTGGTTCCAATAGAGAGTGCAATATACGGCGCCATATCAGGGTATCTGTTTTTATGGTTTTTGTATTGGTTGTGTCGATACACCTTCAAGAAAGAGGGGATAGGCTATGGAGATCTTAAATTAACCGCAGCCATTGGCGCATGGTTGGGTGTGGAAATGATACCAATACTGATGCTGATGGCTTCATTATCTGGCCTGTTGGGATTTATGCTGTTGAGATTGAAAAGGAAGTCTTATCCTGAATTTATCGCATTTGGGCCTTATTTATGTTTATCCGCAATAGTGCTGGTGGGGTTTTCACTGAGTGATATTGATATTACATCTGTCTAATATATTCTTAATTTTTCCAGTTAACAGAGTGGCTAACCAAGCAACAATTTGCAAATGAAGGATGGGGGAGTTTATCATAGCAGGGCTTTAATATTTCTTTTAAAAAGTTCATTCTCTTAACTACGTTGATAGAGGAGATGAGATCTATTATGACATTAAAGATAACGGCTTTATTGGAAAATCAGGTTTTTTCACCTTATTAATAGCAAAACAGTGATTGTTAGACTGTTGTGTAATTGAGTAAATATTCAGGATAGACAATTTTTGATATTGGGAGATGTGTAATTATCGACAGTTATAATTTCTTTGAGTTGCATTTCATCATCGGCTTGTATTGGTGATGATTGTAAATTGAGGGAAATAAAAAGTGGCGGAGAGAAAGGACTTGCGCCTATAGTACACATTCTGCCCATGTTGGACGTTAGAAGCATCCAGATGGTTTAGGCTGCTTATTCTGCCCATGCTGGATGTTAAAAGCATCCAGATGGTTAGGCAGCTCATCCTGTATACGGCTAGACGTTGGAAGCATCTAGCTGGTTTAGGCCGCTTATCCTGTATGCGCTAGACGTTGGAAGCATCTAGTTGGCTTTAGGCTGCTTACCCTGCATGTTCTGGATGTTTGAAGCATCTAGTTAGCTGAGGCTGCTCGCCTGTCTCTCCGCCGACTCCAACAATAAAAAAAGCGGGATTTTTATTCAAGTTGATTTATTGCGTTATGGATTATTGATCACAACTTAAGTCTGTTAATTATTTAAAATCATCAAAAGGCACTAATTATCACATCAATTAAGGTGGGGTTTTGTTTATTATAAAGGTTTTTTTCTTTGTTTGATTTTTTATTTAATTGATTTTTGTATGCAGGGTAATATAAAGTGAAAAGTGGATATTAACACAGGTGTTAATATTTGTTTAAACTGTTTTGTTATTTATTTTTCAGGGCCTTTTTGAAATGAAGGTTGAAATATTTTTTGTTAATCTAAGAATGAAATATTCTGGTGGTGTTTTGTTTTTCTGAGTGTGTTGTTTGAAAGAAACATTTTTGCAGTATTTTTGCACTTTAGGTGACATTCAGGGGATGTCACTATGTTGGGGAAATATAATGCCCAATAATTACAGTTGCTTTGGGTTTTATTCCGTTATCGGCTTCTTTGCTTCGCTGACCATTTAGATATGCTGTCTTTATCAATGCTACTTTTTTTCACCTATATATTATTGGTTTTATATATTTTAATACCCTAGAGTGTAAACTAATTAAATAATTTGATTTATTATAATTAATGTCATTCTAAACCTGCATCTTGAAATAGGGAAAATAAATATGAGGATAGTAAATGGAGTTAACAAAAATAGGACATCCCATTCCAATCCATCTGGTTAATTATTTAACTAATTATTAACAACATTATTACTCCATAACGTTAACTTTATCACTATTTATCGGGTTGCTGTATTTAAAACCTGATAAAAAACACTGCCTAAATATCTTGAACAATGTTTTATACATTAGTTGTATTTCTCTCCAATCAAATGAATGCAAAGTAAGAAAAATATTTTTAACAATTCTAAAAATTGATCATTTTCAAACAACTAACAGATTCGTTGAGGTGAGGTAATAAATGAAAGATAACATTGCTACAGCGGGAAATATCCTTAATGGTGAAGTGCTTTCTGGGATAAATACTCTTCAATCAATTACACCCAGTGAGCTATTTTGGTATCAGCGTCTTGCCGCTTTGCAACCAATTCAGTTACCTTTCGACATTCCCCATAAGATTGCAGAACCCCGTTGGGCAATAAGCCGCTGGCAATCCCCGTTTCCCAAAAATGGTCAAGAGGAGCCATGGCGAATATTGTTGCAGGCATTTGTTATCTATCTTGCGCGTCTGACTCAGCAGTCTACATTCCAAATCGGCTGGTTTGTAGCATCCAACGATAACCGGGCAAATCTGGCATCAGTGGTGCCCATGGACATTGAAGTGGCATTGGATAAGCCGTGGCATGGGGTAGCTGGCGCGATTGATGATGAGCTTGTCCGACTGGCGCAACACCAGACATTTAGTTATGGCCTCCTTTCCCATTTCCCTTCATTGCATGCCATCCCTGAATTAAGCACCCGCCATCCGTGGCCTATAGCTGTTTCGGTGATACAGGATGGCAGACAGTATGATCAGAAAGCATCTGGTGAATTACTGACATTCCAAATAAATGAACAAGGCGGTTTCCGCTGGATCTATGATGAAAATCGTCTGGGTGCGGAAGTGATTGCGCGAATGGATGAACATTTACAGATGTTACTGTTATCAAAAGGGAGAGGTAATGACATCCCCATCAGGCAGCTTAATTTGTTGCCGGAGGCGGAACGGACATTGTTACTGGAAATCTGGAACCCGACTGAAATCCTTTATCCTGAAGCCTTGTGTATTCATCAGTTGTTTGAGCAGCAGGCACAAAAGACCCCACAGGCGGCAGCGCTGGAGTATCAGGGGCAAACACTGAGTTATACCGAATTAAATGCCCGCGCTAACCGGTTGGCCCATCAATTGATTGAGCAGGGCATTGAACCGGAGCAACGGGTCGCCATTTGCGTGGCACGCTCACCGGCGATGGTAGTGTCATTGCTGGCGGTGCTGAAAGCAGGTGGTACCTATGTGCCACTGGATATCACTTATCCGGCAGAGCGTCTGGCCTATATCCTCAACGACAGTGTCCCATCCGTAATATTGGCGGATGACACAGGACAGTCCATATTGGGTGACGAGATAGTGGCTGAATTGACCGTTCTTGACCCGATGATGCAGCCGGATCAGCCGGACAGTAACCCACATGTTTCGACGTTAACGCCACAACATCTGGCCTATGTGATTTACACCTCTGGCTCTACCGGTCAGCCAAAAGGGGTAATGGTGGAACATCAGGCAATTTACCAGCGTACTCTGGGGGTGAATGAACTTTATGGCGTGACGGCGCAGGATCGGGTGTTGCAGTTTGCGGCGTTTGCCTTTGATGTCTCCGTTGAGGAGTGTTTCTCATCATTATGTCATGGCGCCACGCTGGTCATTCGCGATGATAGCTGGCTGGAGTCAATGACAGAATTTATAGCCTTAGCCCGGGAAAACCGCATTACGGTAATGTTCCTGCCCACGTTATTCTGGTCTGAACTGGCGGGCAGAGATAAAGGATTAACACTGCCTGACGCGCTCCGGCTGATTATTATTGGCAGTGAGGCCGTCCAGAAAAAAGCCCTTCAGGACTGGTTTGCACAGGAAGGTTACCGCCCCCGGTTATTAAACGCCTATGGCCCGACAGAAAATACTGTTACGGCAACCTGTCAGGAAGTCTTCTCCTCAGACGATGATCGTTCCATCGGCCGGCCACTCAAAAATACCCGCATTTACTTGCTAAACAGCAACGGACAGCCTGTGCCGCTAGGTTGCGCAGGGGAAATTTATATTGGTGGTGTGGGAGTCGCGCGGGGTTATCTGAACCAGCCAATTTTAAGTGAAGAACGTTTTATTCCCGACCCCTTTAGCCCGCTATCTGACGCCCGGATGTATCGCACGGGGGATGTGGCCCGTTACCTGCCGGACGGTAGTCTGGAGTTTCTGGGGCGTAATGACCAGCAGGTGAAAATTCGCGGTTTCCGTGTTGAGTTGGGAGAAATTGAAACCTGCTTGCTGGAACATCCGGCAGTGAATCAGGCCGCCGTGTTGGCACTGGATGACGGGCAAAGTAAGCGACTGGTGGCTTATATCGTGGCGGAAACTGTGGTGGCGGAAGAGAATCAAGAGTGGGTAAACAGGTTGTTTACCCATCTGAGTACTCTTTTGCCGGATTATATGGTGCCGGCGGCTTTTGTGCGTCTGGACAGCTTCCCGCAGACGCCGAACGGCAAACTGGATCGCCGGGCATTACCGGTACCAGACGAAGAAGCGTTTGTCCGGCAGGCTTATGAAGTCCCGCAAGGGAGAGAAGAAACGATACTGGCGGTAGTCTGGGGTGAGTTGTTGGGCATTAAGCAAATTAGCCGCCATGACAGTTTCTTTGCATTGGGTGGTCACTCCCTGCTCGCGATGCGCATGATTGAGCGCCTGCGTCATCAGGGATTGATGCTGGCGGCAAGTGATCTGTTCCGGTCGCCCGTGTTATCCGATCTGGTGAAAACGTTGGGGCAGCACCGGGCTATTGAAGTCCCGCCAAATGTAATTACCCCCGCGACACAGCAACTGACACCAGCGATGTTGCCGTTGGCGGATTTAACGCAGGCGGATATTGGCCACATTGTTGAACAAGTATCGGGTGGGGTGGAGAATATTCAGGATATCTACGCCTTATCGCCATTGCAGGACGGTATTTTGTTCCACCACTTGCTGGCACGGGAAGGCGATCCGTATCTGTTGACCAGCCAGATGGCTTTTGCTGATAGGAGCTTATTGGATCGTTATCTGGCGGCGATGCAACGGATAGTTGAGCGGCACGATATTTTACGCACCGCGTTTATCTGGCAGGGTGTATCCGTGCCGGTACAGGTCGTCTGTCGTCAGGCTTCCTTGTCAGTGACAGAGCTGGTGCTGAACCCCGCTGATGGCCCGGTCATTGATCAGTTAATCCAGCGTTTTGATCCGCGCTATTATCGTCTTGATCTGAGTCAGCCACCGCTATTGCATTTTGTGATTGCTCAGGAAACGGATGGCAGTTGGTACCTGCTGCAACTATTGCATCATCTGATTGGTGATCACACCACACTGGACGTGATACACCGTGAAGTGCAGGCATATCTGGCAGGGCAAGAAGAGCATCTGTCTGTGCCTGTGCCATTCCGCAATCTGGTGGCACAGGCCCGGTTGGGCGTGAGTCAGGAAGTCCATACCCGTTTCTTTACCGAGCTGTTAGCGGAGGTGGAAGAGCCGACACTGCCGTTTGGTTTGACGGAGGTGCATCATGATGGCTCGCAGGTGACGGAATTCCACCAGATGCTGGCATCTGAGTTGAATGACCGCCTGCGCAGTCAGGCACGGCGTTTTGGCGTCAGTCTGGCCGCCTTGTGTCATCTGGCTTGGGCACAGGTATTGTCGCGCACCAGCGGACAGGAAAGAGTGGTGTTCGGCACCGTGCTGTTTGGGCGTATGGCCGCGGGAGAAGGGGCTGACAGCGGGGTGGGGCTGTTTATCAATACCTTGCCGTTGCGGCTGGATATGGATGACACTCCAGTACGGGACAGTGTGCAGGCTACCCATAGCCGGCTGGCGGGATTACTGGCCCATGAACACGCTTCACTGGCGCTGGCCCAGCAGTGTAGTGGTGTTGACCGTGGCACTCCTCTCTTTAGTGCCCTGTTGAACTATCGGCATAATGCCGTATCGTCCATGTCAGAGGAACTGATAAGCGGGATTGAGTTTGTTAGCGAACAGGAGCGGACCAACTACCCCTTTGTGCTGTCAGTGGATGATTTTGGTGAGGCGCTGGGATTGACGGTTCAGGTTGCTCAACCAGTTGAACCGGAGCGTGTATACGGCTATATGCAGCAGGCACTGGAAAGTCTGGTTAATGCGCTGGAACACACCCCGGATATGCCGGTTCGGGTATTGGATATTCTGCCGGAAGCAGAGCGTACCTTATTGTTAACCACTTGGAACACAACGGAAACGCCTTATCCTGAGTCGTTGTGTATTCACCAGTTGTTTGAACAGCAAGTGGAGAAAACCCCGCAGGCGACAGCCCTGATAGCGGGAGATAAAACCCTGAGCTACAGGGAGCTGAATGCACAGGCTAATCAGCTCGCCCGTCAGCTAATCGGACAAGGCGTCTGCCCCGGCGATCATATTGTGCTGCTGTTCGAACGTTCCATAGTGTTGGTGGTGGCTCAACTGGCTGTGCTTAAAGCCGGTGCAGTTTACGTCCCCCTTGATCCCAGTGTGCCGGATGAGCGGAAAAACTGGCTGATCAATGACTGTTCCGCCAAATTGTTACTCACCGATACACAGACAGATATTCCGGCTGATCTGGTTGTCCCCCTGTTTCGTCTTTCCGATGAGAACAAGATAGCTGGCGAGCAAGCCAGTGAGCAAGCCAGTGAGAAAACCAATATTAACCTTGACTTACCGCGTGCCGGCACGGAATTAGCCTATATCATGTACACCTCTGGCTCTACCGGAACACCGAAAGGCGTTCTGGTGCCGCACCGTGCCGTGGTTCGGCTGGTCATCAATAATGGTTATGCAGCCATCGAACCGGATGATCGGGTAGCCTTTACCGCTAACCCGGCTTTTGATGCCAGTACCTTTGAAGTCTGGGCACCGTTGCTTAACGGGGGCGCGCTGGTGGTGATTGATCACGCTATGCTATTGACGCCGGTGGAGTTAGTCCGGGCTTTACAAAGCCACCATATCACGGTGCTGTGGCTGACAATCGGGCTGTTTAACCGACTGGCTATAGACTTGTCCCCGGTGCTGCCGCAGATAAAAACACTGATTTTTGGCGGAGATATCCCCGATTTACCGATTATTGATCAGGTTCTGAAACATCGTCCGCCGCAACAACTTTTGCAGGCCTATGGCCCGACAGAAGGCACCACCTTTACGACGATATACCCTATTGAATTGTTGGCACAAGGCATGATCCGGCTTCCCATTGGCCGGCCAATTGCCAATACCCGGGTTTATCTGCTGGATAGCCACGGTCAGCCCGTGCCGTTGGGGGCGACTGGTGAGATTTATGTCGGGGGAGACGGGGTGGCCTGTGGTTACCTGAACCGCCCTGAGTTAACAGCCGAACGTTTCCTTACTGATCCGTTTAGTGATATCCCGGATGCACGCCTGTACCGCACCGGGGATTTAGCCCGTTACCTGCCGGACGGTAATCTGGAATTTCTGGGCCGTAATGACCAGCAGGTGAAAATTCGTGGATTCCGTATTGAACCGGGGGAAATTGAAATCCGGCTGGCAAAACACCCGGCGGTACGTGAGGCAACGGTACTGGTGCTGGGTGATGGGGAGGATAAACGGCTGGTGGCCTATGTTGTGGCAGATGTGGATGAGGAATTGGTCAACAGCCTGCGTACCCACCTGAGTGAGGTTTTACCGGATTATATGGTGCCGGCCGCTTTTGTGCGTCTGGACGAATTTCCACTGACGCCGAACGGTAAGTTAGATCGCCGGGCGTTGCCGGCACCGGACAGTGAGGCGCTTGCCCGTCAGATCTATGCGGCCCCGCAGGGGGAAACTGAAATGGCACTGGCGGCGATTTGGAGTGCATTACTGGGCATTGAGCCGATCAGCCGCCATGATAGCTTTTTTGCGCTGGGTGGGCATTCATTGCTCGCGGTGCGCATGATTGAGCGCCTGCGTCAGCAGGGGCTGACACTGGCGGCGCGGGATTTGTTCCGGTCGCCGGTGTTGTCCGATCTGGCGCAAACATTGGGGCAACATCAGACGCTGGAAATCCCGCCGAATGTGATTACCCCCGAAACGCAACAACTGACCCCGGAAATGTTGCCGTTGGCGGATTTAACGCAGGCGGATATTGACCACATTGTCAGACAAGTACCGGGTGGGGTGGCGAATATTCAGGATATTTATGCCTTATCGCCATTGCAGGACGGTATTTTGTTCCACCACTTACTGGCACACGAAGGGGATCCGTATCTGTTGACTGAGCAGATGGCGTTTGCTGACCGATCTTTACTGGATCGTTATCTGGCGGCGATGCAACGGATAGTCGAGCGGCACGATATTTTACGCACCGCGTTTATCTGGCAGGGCGTATCCATGCCGGTACAGGTCGTCTGGCGCCAGGCTTCTTTGTCAGTGACGGAACTGACACTGGATCCGGCAGATGGGCCAGTTAGCCGCCAGTTAGCGGAACGTTTTAACGTCAGTCATTATCGTCTTGACCTGAGTGACGCGCCATTGTTGCGTTTTGTGGTGACGCAGGAAGCGGATGGACGTTGGATTGTTCTGCAATTACTGCATCACCTGATTGGCGACCATGAAACGGTGGAAGTGATGCACCGTGAAGTGCAGGCCTACCTGACGGGACAAGGGAAAAAATTAGCTGTACCTGTGCCGTACCGCAATCTGGTGGCACAGGCCCGGTTGGGCGTGAGTCAGGAAGATCACACCCATTTCTTTACCGAAATGTTAGGGGAGGTGGAAGAACCGACACTGCCGTTTGGTTTGACGGAGGTGCATCGCGATGGCTCACAGATGACAGAATCTCACCGGATGCTGGCACCTGAATTGAATGACCGACTGCGCAGTCAGGCACGGCGTTTTGGCGTCAGTCTGGCGGCCTTGTGTCACCTTGCCTGGGCACAGGTGCTGTCGCGCACCAGCGGACAGGAAAAAGTGGTGTTCGGCACCGTGTTGTTTGGTCGCATGGCCGCAGGAGAAGGGGCAGACAGTGGGATGGGATTGTTTATCAATACCTTGCCGTTGCGGCTGGATATGGATGACACTCCGGTACGGGACAGCGTACAGGCCGCCCATCGCCGGCTGGCAGGATTATTAACCCATGAACACGCTTCACTGGCGCTGGCCCAGCAGTGTAGCGGCGTTGAACGCGGTATTCCCCTCTTTAGTGCCCTGTTGAGCTATCGGCATAATGATCAATCGAATCAGTTGGATGAAACGCTGGAGGGGGTTGAATTATTAGACGGACAGGAACGAACCAACTACCCCTTTGTGCTGTCAGTGGAAGATTTTGGAGAGGCGCTGGGATTGACGGCTCAGGTCGTTCAGCCGTTTGAGCCGGTGCGGATATGCGGCTATATGCAGCAGGCACTGGAAAGTCTGGCGGATGCGCTGGAGCAGGCCCCGGAAACACCAGTACGGCAGTTGGAGATCCTGCCGGAAGCAGAATGCACGTTGTTGCTAAGAACCTGGAATGCAACGGAAGCCGCCTACCCTGCGGCGTTGTGTATTCACCAGTTGTTTGAACAGCAAGTGGAGAAAACGCCGCAGGCCCCCGCACTGGTCTATGAAAACCAGATGCTCAGTTATGCTGAATTAAATGTCCGAGCTAACCAACTGGCTCATCAGTTAATTGCACTGGGCGTAGAGCCGGAGCAACGAGTCGCCATTTGCGTGTCACGGTCACCGGCAATGGTGATCGGGTTGCTGGCCGTCTTAAAAACGGGTGGCGCCTATGTGCCGTTAGATCCGGCTTATCCGGGAGAACGTCTGGCATACAATCTGAGGGATGCTGCGCCGGTTATTGTGGTGGCAGATGATAGATGAACTGAACATACTCTATACGGCTTTTCTGGCCGGACAACCTGATCCTTTACCCGCGCTGGCTATTCAGTACCCGGATTATGCCGCCTGGCAGCGTCAGTGGTTTTCCGCTGAACGTATGCAGGTGCAATCTGACTATTGGCGTATGACGCTGGCTGACGCACCGGCTTTACTGGATTTGCCTACAGATCGGCCACGCCCGTCTGAGCAGTCGTTTGTCGGGCAGGTTTTACCCATCAATTTGGATGCGGAATTAATGGCCGCGCTGAAACGCCTGAGTGCGCAGCACAGCGTCACGTTATTTATGACACTATTGTCTGCCTGGACGGTGGTCTTATCGCGTTTATCCGGTCAGGAAGATGTCATTATCGGAACCCCTAGTTCAGGGCGTAGCCGTCAGGAAGTGGAGCCTTTAATTGGCTTCTTCGTGAATACACTTGCGTTGCGCACAAGAGCCTCGGGTGAACTGACAGTGGCAGAACTGCTGGCACAAGTCCGGCAAACCACGTTAGGGGCACAGGCGCATCAGGATTTGCCGTTTGAACAGGTGGTGGAAATTGTGCAGCCGTCACGTCGGCTGAACCATACACCGTTGTTCCAGGTGATGTTTGCTTGGCAGGATTATGAAGACCCTGACTGGACACTACCGGGGCTGACAGTGTCATCGGTTATTCATGATTTAAATATTATCAACTGTGATCTCGAAATAGAGTTTTTTGAGGAGAATGACATGATTGTCGGGGAGATAAATTATGCCCCTGCCCTGTTTGACCAACCGACCATAGAACGACATGTTGACTGTCTGCTCACTGTGCTACAAGCCATGGTGGCTAACCCTCAGCAGCGGATTGGAGAAATTGATATTCTGACACCGGCAGATTTACTCACCTCACATCGGTAGTCATATAATGATAAACGCCAGTGCCAACGTGCTGGCGTAATTTCGTACCAATTTATCGTAATAACCGCCGTCATCCCTTGTTGTTCGATATAATTTCTGAATGCCTGACTAATTTACGGATAGATCCGATGGCATGATTGAAATGGTAGATAAGCTGGGACTGGCGATCGGTCAGTTTCAATTCACCGGTTAGTTCGCCGGTCAGCAGATAATGAGGAATATGCTGGTTACGGGCGAGCACCGTGTTATCCGGTGTGTTGAAATCGTAGATCACACCATCAGCATCGGTGAAATTCAACTTACCTTCGGACAATTCCAACTGACGTGACCAGTCATCAGCCCATTTAGGGCCAAACAGGCCGTTTAATTTGGCGGTAGAGCGATAGGTACGGGTCAGGGTTATCGGCAATAATCCGGGGATAGCAATGACAGGCCAGACTTGCAGGAAGTCACCCGTTGCCATATCAACAGGGTCACCTTCTGTTTTGGCTTTATTGCTATTTTGCCCTTCTTTGTTGCTTGACTGGTTGTCAACGGTATCCGTCTCCGTTTTCTTGGGAGTTTCAGGCGCATCGTGGGTTTCTTGAGATTTGCCTTTGATTTTTGCTCCTTTTTTGGCAGCAGCCTTGCCAAGTCCAAGAAAACCTGTCGCTAAAGAAGCCCCTTCGTATATTAAATTAACCCGAATTCTGCTTAAGCCATCATTGGAACAGCTTCTTCTGAGTAGAAAACTTTCAGTGATGGTTTCTTCAATTTAAGGCAGTAAGCAATCAGTCCACCTAAAACGGTCAACATAAATCCTCTTAGACTTCGGTGACGCGAATGCTCTATCTGAGAAATCAATTTTAATTGCCCATTAATCGTTTCAATAATAAAACGCTTTTTTAACATTATCTTATCCCACTCAGCTTGCATGCACGCTTTCATGTTGCGCCGTTTTTTCGTGATGAAAGTGACATCGGTTTTGGCTAAATCGTCCGCCAATTCCTGGCTGAGATAACCTTTGTCACCGTAAAGAGAACCTATTAATTCTTTTGATAATTAACGAACAGGTTCCCGATCATCCACATTTCCCGCAGTCACTTTAAGCGCTAGAATTTCCCCCTGATGATTGACAACCAAGTGTAATTTGAAACCGTAAAACCAACCCATTGAATTTTTTCCGCGCTTTGCTATCCCCGCAAAGACCTTATGTCGAGGGATGCGAATGTTATGGCAGACACTCAAACTGGTGGAATCAATAAAAGCAATGCCTGTGGGTTTCCCTTTTAATTTAGACAGATAGCTGCATAGTGGCACCAAAACGGAAGGGGTAACACTGATAAAACGGGTATAACTGAGTAAAGTGGGGAAGTCGCGGTGGTGGTATTGCCAAATATGTTCCAAATAAAAATTTTTAAAATCACGGTAATGCGACAGATGAAAAAGGATCAAAATGGTCATGATTTCATTGGGATACATATGACCTTGTCGGCGGCGTAAACGATGCCCACTCTCAAGACAAAATTGTTCCCATTGAGGAATGAAAAAACGGCAAAAATCATCGACATCACAGAAAATTTCAACTAACTTGTCCATAGCCTGTTCCCCCTCGGAGCTGTTTTCGGTGTGCACCAAAACTTAGCTTCTGGAACAGGCTTCTCGTCAATTTCTTATCCAGAATTCGGGTTATATTACATAGAAATTTCATTGGCGCCTTCCTTATATCGCTCAAGAGCGTGTTTCAATAATTCATCTTGATTAACATTTTGTTTAAAAACATCGTGCAGTTTATTTTCAAGTGCCATAAAAGTGGTGTTACGTTTTGCATTGGGTAAATAGGCATCTTCATGATGTATTATTTCATCAAATCTCCCTCTTGAAGCGATTATCTTAGACGTTACGAATTTAACCTGACAGGCACTAAATCAACGTGGGCGACTGTCAGATTAAGTCTGAATGACTACATCTTAGTCTGTTTGCTGTTACTTGATTCAATAATGCCCATTAACTTTTTATATTCAGGTCTAACCTCGCCATAAACAATATCGCCATTAGGATATGTCATAAATGGCCTGTCATTGTTCTTTCTATCAGTCCAAACTGAAAGCATTTGTTTCATATAAGTTAGTCAGATAAATTATTTGCACGACTGTTATAATAGATAACACGATAATCTGACTTTCCGCCTGTTCTAATGAAATCGAAGATAACCCTTTCTGAGCCTGAACGAA